>JAAEPP010000682.1 GCA_024232495.1 Flavobacteriaceae bacterium | reverse complement strand
TGGGAGGTATAACCATAACCTTCCCCTTATTTTAAAACTTTTGTCTTAGCGTAATTATGGTTATTATAGGTTTATTTTGGGAAAAAATTTTGTACGAGGTTTTTCCTACTATTAATATGCCTTTACAGCTTTTGTAAGTATGTTTTCTACACCGAATAACGACATCCAGTTCTATTCCAATTGCGTGTGCTGCAACATCCTCTCTTTAATTTTGGGATTCTTATAGCTTCCTGTGGAATTTTCATTCCCGTAAAGCATTTTTATTTTGACCATATTATGACTATTACTTCCTTATCAATACTCTTGCTCGTGAGTAATATTTTTAATGGATTCTTACTTTTTATTAGCTTACTTATTCAATCTTTTAATAGTAGCCTTACTTATTATCTTATGAGTAATTTCATTATTATCTATTCATTTTATTTTAGCGACAGAGTATGCGGCTGAGTCCGGTATTTGCGCATGTTATTTCTGCCTTCATTTTATTCTGTGAAAGAATAATTATCCAAATCTGTGTTACGAACCAAGCTTTTTATGGCGTATTATGATTATTATACATCGGTATCCTTAAGGGGATGGGCCATCATTTACAAGGTTCGTGTCATATTCAGCGTATTACGTGAATCAGGCTCAATACGCACCTATGCGGTGTGGAGCGGCAGCGAATTATTATTTTCGATGCATTTGACGAATATTTCTGGTCACGTACTAGCTGCAGTTTAATCAGGTATGCTGTTTTCTTTGCGTGTTCGACGAGTTAATTGCTGTGCAATATATTATCTTATTATCTAATTATTTCAATTCTATTATCTCCAGATTTCGTTATAATTTAAATAATTCATGATTAAAAATTAGGAATCCGCTTTATACCATAAAATTTATAAAACGATTTCTCGGTTAGTAATTTACAGCTACGTTGTCCCTAACTTTTGTATAAGCTTTTATGAATTATCATTATTGTTTGTTTTAGATTTATCGGGCGAAACAGTGGAGATTATTTGTTACTTATCTATTATTCATTAAATAATTCTTATTCTTGAATATTTTTATTCGAATTCAATTTATTAGAAAAATTTAGAATATAATCGTCGTTACCAGTCAGGAACCTCTGAGTCGTACAAACTCAACTTCTCCTTCATAACTTCATCGTGAGCGTTCCATTTTGGGTGAAATCTGGGTGGCGGTAAAATGTCGATTCTGATTATTTATTTACTTTCCCGTCTTATTTTGTGTTTATTGTAGAGACATATATTTAACGGCACGCTCTTATTTCTTATGGTATTGGGCTTCTTCTGCATGGAATTCAATTCAAACTAATGGTGTTGTTCAGAATATTCTCGTTTCTGAACCTTGTATATACTCTTTTTGTATATTTATTTTATATTCTTTAGCCTATTAGTTTGTATTGTTTTATAATTATTGTCCTAGTAAATTGTATTGTAAATGTAATTATTGTTTTATTTACATTTCTGATTTTTATTCCATTTATGGAAGCTGAAGGTTTGAAGGACTGGAGAATTCGTCTCAAAACAGTGTTTTTTCCTTCCAATATTTAGTACATTTCTTTGTGTTTACTTCCCTTTGGGTCGTGAAAATCTCGCTGAAGAAGACTATGATTATTGGGTTGGCTTTTATCCGGGTGAATCCGGAAAGATTTGGTGGCGATGCAGTAAAACTGTCAATCTCTGCATCACGGACACATTGTGTTATGTTAATTACCTGCTCACAGAGAATTATTTTATATCGCAATACGACTGAAAAAGGGCAACTTATTTAGTATAAATTCTTCTTGAGCTAGAATTAAAATTATTTCTTTAAAATCTTAATTATTTTATCTGATAACAGCCCTGTTGAATGCGATTTATCGAGCTTTTTCCCGTAGCTTTTGTTTACAGACAGCGAGAGACGAAATGCAACTGATGCTGAAATCTTATTTATTAAGATTATTTTGTGTCATTTTTGTCAGTCGGGTAATATTTGGGTACCTGCTTTCGAGCGGCTGGATGGTATTCTTGGGCTGAATACTGCTCTGCTCGATGAGGGGTTATTACTTTAGTTTGGGTTTTATCTTATGCATTTAAGTATAATCTCGGTGCATGGTTTATAAACAGTAACTCATTTGTTGTTTTAATGTTACGATTTTATAGTATCATTCACTGATATTTCGATTCAGTTGTATGTTTTGCTTATATAAGAGCGGCTAAGCTTTAGAGCCTGTCTCTGAAGATGACCCTGCAATACTAGCGGTCCATTATCTTCTTAATTATTTAATTAATTTATAATTCTTTTCATATGATTCTTAGAATTTATTTTTAATTAAATGATTTTTATCACATTATAATGTTATGGATTATTACGCGTCTGATTTAGTCGGATAGTTGTGTAATTATTTTTTACATTCTATCACACGACTTGCCTTCTTGATATTTCCGGATTTGTTTTACAATGGGTTCTTTCTTTTGTGTTTATTGAAGAAGAGTATTTTAGACGCAATATTTATGTTTATCCCGCTCCTAATCGATGACTCCTTTCCATTACACAGTTTTAGTGAACGAAGGTATTGTGAATGGTGGGGTTGAACTTACATACAACGATAATTCAGACTCGGTATTGCTTCTTATTCTCTGATTCTTGTAATTTTAGTTGTAAATTAATTGTAGTA
>JAAEPP010000681.1 GCA_024232495.1 Flavobacteriaceae bacterium | reverse complement strand
CTGAATTACACTGTTACCTTTCCAAGAATCCTCTTTCACAGGGAACCAATTATTAGTACCACTTCCATACTCTCGGAGAGTGGCTACTCCCTCCTCGAAGCAATGTAACGATTTAGCATTATACCTCCAATTAGCTAACCAACCTTCTTTATCTACCAATTTGAATGTCTTTACTCTACCTACCTCACTCGTTATCTTACTCATTACCGCTCTCCTCATTCTGATTGCTGTACTTATTATCAAATAAATCTAAACCTTGGTTACATACATATATACCTACGGCAGTTAACGTCACCCAAGTTAAGGTGAACCACAGTAACTCGTCTGCAATAACTAGTTCTGCCATTTCATATAGCTTATCTAACACTATAAAGTTAACTCCCCCTAGTATAGTAGGTATCATACCTTTAATACTATCTCTCTTTTTCACATTGATTTCTCCTCAATTCTTAATTTTAAATGTCTTTATTTTACCACAGTGTTCACACTCTTGTGTTACCATCTTAGCTACAGGTGTGCTGTCTCCATCCTTTTCGAAAACACCTATTACACCAATACGCACCCACTTGTGTAAGTGCCCATCACCTGTAAACAACCATCTTAATAATCTTAGCATACTTTCTCTCCTCGTTATGATCATAAAAACCTCTCAATACACGAATAGTATATTAAGAGGTTATCCGTGTCAACTAAATATTAGTTGTTTTCTTTAATTTGTTTCTTAACTTCACGAACAAGCTGTGCAGCTAAAACTTTAGTACTATATTTACCATAAGTACGTCCTGTAAGACTATTCATAACCCCTAACATAGCATCTCGTTCATCTAATAGGAGGTCTGCATCGATACGTAAAGTATCTTTATCAATGAGAGTAAGAACAATTACAGGATTATCTACATAATCTCCAAATTGTAATACATTAATCTCACCGATAATCTCCCCTG
>JAAEPP010000680.1 GCA_024232495.1 Flavobacteriaceae bacterium | reverse complement strand
GGTTAATTTACTTATTGCTGGTATATGATGAGCCTCTCTTCCTTTACCGCAGTGAACAGAAATTGTTGAGGCTGCTGTGCTGAGGTTGATTTACTTATTTCTGGTATATGTTGCACCTCTCTTCCTTCACCGCAGTGAACGGATATGGTTGAGGCTTTTGCTTTCAGGTTAATTTACTTATTTCTGGTAAGTGATGCACCTCTTTTCCTTCACCGCAGTGAACGGATATGGTTAAGACTTTTGCTTTCAGGTTAATTTGCTTATGTCTGGTATATGTTGCACCCTTCTTCTTTCACCGCAGTGAACGGAAATTGTTGAGGCTGCTCTGCTAAGGTTAATTTGCTTATTTCTGGTATATAATGCACCTCTATTCCTTCACTGCAGTGAACGGATATGGTTGAGGCTGCTGTATTAAGGTTAATTTACTTATTTCTGGTATATGCTGCACTTCTTTTCTTTCACCGCAGTGAACGGATATTGGTAAGGCTGCTATGCTCAGGTTGATTTACTTATATCTTGTATTTGTTGCACCGCTCTTCCTTCACTACAGTTGAACGAAAATTGTCGAGGATGCTGTATTCAGGTTAATTTGCTTATTTCTGGTATGTGATGCAGCCCCTTTCCTTCTCCGCAGTGAACAGAAATTATTGAGGCTGTTGTATTCAGGTTAGTTTGCTTATTTCTGGTATATGATGCACCTCTTTTCCTTCACTGCAGGGTACGGAAATTAT
>JAAEPP010000679.1 GCA_024232495.1 Flavobacteriaceae bacterium | reverse complement strand
TGAATATTTGAAATTCCACCTTCAGAAGGGAAAAAATATTATACTTATATCACATCAGGTATAAGTAATCCTTTTAAGGTATCAGATAAATCTTGAATATCTTGATTTTGATTTGAATTAGAAATACAAACAAAAGAAAAATCACCATGGGCTATAAATTTATTATTCAATCTTATGTGATATATATTGGAAACATGAAAAATTATGACAAATAATGAAATAATGTCATTAAATAATTGAATAGTTAAAAGTAAAGAGACTCTTTTAGTCTCACTTCTTTTTTCTCATTCTAGTGAATATAATTATATGCACGAATTAAAATCTTGAAAATTCAACATATTACACATAACATGAATAACTGAAGAAGAAGAGAATTTTACTAAAGATAATAATGTAAAAGATTTAGTTAAATTATTAAAGTGATGAAATGTATTAAATATTACTAATCCTGACAGGAAAGGTATCATTATTGATAAATAATTTGTTATAATTTATTATTAAAAAAGTAAAATAATCATTTTGATTATTTTACTTTTTTTGTAAGCTTATTTTATATTATAAATTTATTAAAATAATAATGAAAAAATCTAGTATGAAAGGAACTATTACACTTATTTTTACGGGTGTTATTGCTATTGTGTTATTGTTAACGTTTACAGGAAGTTTCTTTACAATTGAGCCAGGTCAAGTTGGTGTAGTTAAAAGATTAGGGAATTTAGAAAGTGATATTAGAGAGCCTGGGGTAAACTTTAAATTACCATTTATTGATACGGCTATAAAAATGGATATTAGAAATAGAAAAATCGAAGGGAAATCTCAAAGTGCAAGTCAGGATTTACAAATTGTTACATCTACAATTGCAATAAACTACTCTATAGATAGAACAAGAGTTATTGATTTATATTCTACTGTGTGAAGAGAATACGATATAGAAAATGTATTAATTCGTCCTGTTATTGAAGAAAGTATTAAATCGGCAACAGCTAAATTTAACGCATCTGACTTGATTACAAAAAGAGATGATGTGAGAGATTCGATTACTTCTAAATTAGAAAATAAGTTATCTGAAAGAGGGCTAATTATCAATGATGTAAATGTTACTGACTTTGAATTTTCTGCTGAATTTGATAGAGTCATTGAACAAAAAGTTAAAGCTGAACAAGAAGCATTAAAAGCAAAAGAAGATCTAGAAAGAGTTAAATTTGAAGCACAACAACAAATCGAAAAATCAAAAGCAGAAGCTGAAAAAATCAGAATTCAAGCAGAAGCAATAACAAAACAAGGAGGAGAAGAATATGTGAAACTTCAATGGATTCAAAAATGGAATGGTCAATTACCAGCTACAATGCTAAGTGACGATTCTAATATGTTAATTAATTTAAAATAAAATTATTTATTATTAATCTAAACTGAGTCTGTAAAAAATTTTGTGTAAATGGAAAAAACTAGATACTAAAAAAGAAGTATCTAGTTTTTTAATTTTTAACTCAAATAAATATGAGTAAATATAGTAGAGAAGAAATAGGGTGAATGAATTTAGATGATATTGCAAGAAAAGCAAAAAGTATAGAAGAAGCACAGTGAATGTTAAAACAA
The DNA here is from genome assembly GCA_024232495.1 of Flavobacteriaceae bacterium. Classification (GTDB taxonomy): domain Bacteria; phylum Bacteroidota; class Bacteroidia; order Flavobacteriales; family Flavobacteriaceae; genus Marifrigoribacter. The sequence continues at coordinate 1,082 of JAAEPP010000679.1, read as the reverse complement.
TATATGTGACCTCTCATTGAAAAAATGATGGAAGCAGAGATGGAAGATCATTTATGATATGAAAAACACTCTGTGAAGTGAAATAATAGCTGAAATAGCCGTAATGGAACATATAAAAAAACTATTCTTACGTCTTCTGGAAAAGAAGAGATCGAAGTTCCCAGAGATAGAGATGGAAGTTTTGAACCTCAAATACTCCCAAAATATGAAACCAGAACGAACGATATGGAAGATAAAATAATAAATATGTATGGTTTGTGACTCACAACAGCAGATATCAAAAAACATATTTTTGATATATATGGAGCCAATATTTCAAAAGAACAGGTAAGTAAAATAACAGATAAAATAATTCCTTTTGTAAGAGAATGGCAACAAAAACCTCTAGAAGAATTTTATCCTATCATTTACCTTGATGCCATTCATTTTAAAATCAGAGATAATCACAAAGTAGAAAACAAAGGAGTGTATGTCGTTCTTTGAATCAATCAAAAAGGAATCAAAGAAGTTATTTGACTCTATGTATGAGAAAATGAATCCGCTTCATTTTGGCAATGAGTAGTCAATGATATAGCCAACAGATGAGTGAAAGATATTTGTATTTCATGTATCGATTGATTAGCTGGTTTTTGAAAAGCAATAAAAGTGATTTATCCTGATGTAGAAATACAAAGGTGTGTTATTCATCAAATCAGATATTCTATGACTTACGTGAATAGTGAAGATTCGAAACTCTTTATGACAGACTTGAAAGCTATATATCAAGCAAAGAATTTAGAACAAGCTGAAGAAAATCTATCAAAACTTGATCTGAAATGGTCCGAAAAGTATCCAATTTCTGTAAGATCTTGGAAAAATAATTGGGATGAATTATCGAGTTATTTTGTGTATTCTCATCATCTGAGAAGAATAATTTACACAACAAATACGATAGAATCGTACAATAGGCAATTGAGAAAAGTAACCAAGAATAGATCTGTTTTTCCTACGGTTACTTCTTTGGAAAAGCTGCTTTATTTAGCTACAAAAAACATAGAAGAAAAATGGAATATGCCGATTCATAACTGGTGACAAATCCTTGG
>JAAEPP010000678.1 GCA_024232495.1 Flavobacteriaceae bacterium | reverse complement strand
TACACCCCAGGAGAAGCAAAGCTTATCGAGCCTAGGGCGTTTACAACAAAACAAAGAACATTATAAAATTTAACAACTATTCTACAAGGTTAGATACAATGAAGATACATTAGTGGTTAGAAAAATGCTATGAAATGCCAAGACAAGAAAACTGAATTGCTAGAGTAAATTAAAGTATTTTTATTTATTTTTACACGTATGATTCTAGTTTGTATTCTTTCAGAGCTTGTAAGTATCCTATTTGGGGGGTTATCTTTTTCAATTCACGAGGTTGAGAGTTCCAGAACCTTGGACCTTTGACTGTTATCGCTCGGTTGCCAAAACGATTTACAGTTTTTGGTAAAATAAAATCATCACTGGAACGGGTAGGATATCGATGAGCACTTGTCCTGGTCTGAAATAAATTTTGTAACACTTCAGGAAGTTTTGTCTTGTTGTGCGTATGCAAATGCATCAACTTTAAGATTTTCATTTCATGTTGATCTGAAACTTTTAGTACGTTAAACTCTCTATGGATTGTATTGGTCGAAGCAAGGTGATTTCTATGTTGTAATATTTTAAGTACTCTATTTTGATGTATTTGCGTACGTTTAATCAACTTTTTGGAGGCATCACCATAAATTTCAATCCCATAATCTATTTTACATTGAATAAATGCATTGTATAGAGATTTCAAACACTTTTTAGGTAGCAGGTGACGAACCTTGCGAAAAATTGAAGCATATCTAACAATCTTAGAGCCTAGTTCTTCTATGTGCTTTTCCCATGTAAGTTTTTCGTCAATTGTTAGACCTAGATACTTAACGTAGCTTGAACGTTTTATATCTTCTCCAATTCGGACATTTGTTTTATGTGAAGGTTGGTTCCGTTTTGGAGAATAAATGCAATAAGATGTTTTTTCTATACTTAGTTTGAGGCGGTTTGCTTTAAACCAGGTGTGAAGTTTTTGCAATTCAATGTTGGTGTCGTAAATCAGAGCATCAATATCTCTACCAGATGCAAAAATGTTTGTGTCATCTGCAAAAAGTCTGGGTTGTAGTTGTATAGCATTAGCCATTTCATTAACATATAACGTAAAGAGAATGGGTCCTAGGACAGATCCTTGAGGAACACCTGTGTTGATTGCCCCTAAATTAGAGCAGTATCCATTAACGTAGGTGAATTGTTTTCTGTCTGAGAGGTAGCTACTAAGCCAC
>JAAEPP010000677.1 GCA_024232495.1 Flavobacteriaceae bacterium | reverse complement strand
TTCCATGCGAAAGGCATACTTTATAAGAAATTAAGGTGAACAGTTATTGCACAGCAAAGTTTTCACTAAGTTTTATGGGGAAATATAGAAAACCCTCGGTGTAATAAGTTTTAGGCTGTTCCCATGGTCAGAACTGTTGTTATACGTTTGTTTATAACTTTTTAGAGCAAACGGAATCGTTTTATTCCATGCGAAAGGCGTACTTTATAAGAAATTGAAGTGAACTGTTATTGCGAGGCTAAGTTTTCACTAAGTTTCAAGGGGAACTATAATAAACCTTCGGTGTAATAACCTCTGAACTGTTCCCAAGGAGAGAACAGTTGGAATACGTATGTTTTCAACGTTTTAGAGCAAACGGAATAGTTTTATTCCATGCAAAAGGCGTATTTTATAAGAAATTGAGGTGAACTCTTATTGCGGGGCTAGGTTTTCACTAAGATCATAAGATCATTGGGAACTGTAAAAAAGCCCCGGTGTAATAAATTCTAGGCTGTTCCCATGTACAGAAATGTTGTAATACCTATGTTTAAAACTTTTTAGAGCAAACGGAATCTTTTTATTCCATGCGAAATGCGTACTTTATAAGAAATTGAGGTGAACTCTTATTGCGGGGCTAAGTTTTCACTAAGTTTAATGGGGACCTATAAGAAACACTTGAAGTAATAAGTTCTACGCTGTCCCATGGACAGAACTGTTGTAATACGTTAGTTTACAACGTTTTA
>JAAEPP010000676.1 GCA_024232495.1 Flavobacteriaceae bacterium | reverse complement strand
TTTTTTATTCTTTTCTATCATCTTTTCTCTAAACCAAATTTGTTGAAAGTAGAAATATTTGTAAAACTTCGAAAATTCACCACAGTAGCATGCAAGACCCCTTATTTTGAAGCTCAAAAAGTGTTCAATTGAATTAGCCTCGATTCCACCCTGGCAGCACCCTATGTCCAGCATTAGGTTCATCAAATATTGAAGAATATTTATTGCTCATTTATATACAAAATAGCAGAAGAATATTTTTAGCTTGTTGATAATTTCTAAACACTTTGGTTTATGAAGAATCATTTTACACAGTTAGAAAGTTACCCTACAATTTCATAACACTCAATACTTTTCTTGAAAATTATGATATTGCTTTAAAATGTATCCTTAGGCCCGCCTGCGTTGAAAAATATCAAGCGCACAGGGTGCTTGAAGTTCAAAACGATTCAATACGCAAAGGGTTAAATTTGCGATTTTTGTTTTGTCCCCTCCACCAATCCCTTGCATGAGGTCATAAGGTCACACGTAACCATATTGTCAAATTTCGTAGATGTCATGATATGCTATGTATAGTTTGAACAAAACTTTGCTATAGCTAGTTGTGCGCATCAATTTAGTGAGCTAAGCAGCAGCTTTATAATCTGTCTTTCCAGTCTATTCATATTTTTCATGGCTCTTGCTTGTTTGCCTTGTGTACAACAGTTTTTTTTATTAGTCATTTCACGATCATTGTTAATCAATATAGTCAGGGCTCAGGGGACTCTCTGATTTTACTGCTTTTTGACATAATTATTTTTATCAGTCCACTATGGAGTATGGGACCAAAAATGCTCCATGAAATTCATTGATCATTTATCATCCTGATTTTACCTGTATATCTCTTAAGATCAGTTCAGAAAGATTGTTTCATCACTGTATTGCCGAAATTTTTTGCTTGCCAAAACTGGATATATCACCAACTTTACCTCAATTGTCAATATTCTACTTCAGATGGATATTCAATATTTTGATAATTAGGTGTGCACAATATTTATTTCTGCTCTTTCTTTGCAGTTAAAAGCTAAACGATGGATGAAAATCATGAGTCTCATTTCTCACATCACTGTGAACAGTAACAAAGAAGTCTGAAAGTGTTTCATTTATTGTGCTCCCAAGGTAAGGCAAATGCTTACTCCTTATTATGACAAGGTGTGCTGTTTTTCCGACTTGTAGACGAAAATCGATAATTTCTTGCATGTACAAAAAGATATGCTTATGTAAGGCCCCTTCTGTAATCATTGTTCATCTTCTAAATTTCATATGTCTTTAAGCCAAAATAGCAAAATAGGCATATCAATGCCAGGGAATTTAGATTATTGCTTTGAATTTTTTTTTAAAGTAACGCCAAGAGGAAACTTCATGATATCTTGATATTGTAGGAATGGAAATGAAAATCTTCTACTTTTAACTCCTTTTTGCGTCAGAGAATCCAGTCGAATGTAGAACCAAAGATTTTTAGTGAGAAGTATAAGATGATCTCTTATGTATTTTAACTTGGCTATTGTATGATAAGCAAGATAAGAACAAGGCATAATTTAATGCCACCTTTCCTTTAACAGTTGCTCCTTGTTAGAATGCTAATCAGGCCTCAAACTTTAACTCTTAACTCTAAATCAAATCTTTTATATACCAGGGTACGGGTCTTAGTATCGTCAGGAAATCAAGGAGAGGGGTAAAAAGCATTCAAAATTATCCTACGAGCGTGTAGAGGTGCACCCAATCGCTCACTATAGACTGAGAGGCCAGGTTAATATTAAAATCTTCAAATAGTTGATTGCAAACTTAGAGGGGATTTACAAATACGGCTACATGGCCAGATCCTGATCCTGAGATCCTGAGTTCAGCATAGATGGCAGATCTAGATTCTACAATCCAAATTTCAAATTTATGAATTATAAACCTTGCTCTTATATAAGGAAACCTTTTTGTTTTAGGAGTACCATTGTCCACGTCAATGGCCTCGCAATATCAGTTACTAGGGCTTTTTACTGCCTTGCCCAAATCTTGTTTCAAGGAGTGTTGAGGGGTAGTTGCCGCTGCTGTGGTATATTTCTCACCCCAATGCCTGAATATAAGCCAAGATATTGAAAGAGGACCCATTTTTTCTTTTTCTTTAGGAAAATTATACTTTGCAGGTCACTTCATATTGGTATCAATTGCAGTCAGGTCTGGCCTCTATATCACTAATATATATTTTTGCTTTGACATAGTGAGCCTCTTAAAAAAGGCAAAAAGATGATAAGCCAGCACTCAAGTTCATGAATGCCTTACTCAGCTACAATGAGCTAATGGAATCTGAGCGATGTATCTGTGCATTGCCTCCTTGGTTTGCTTATGTCATCTTATTTTCAACACGCAATTATTTATTTTCCAGTCTTGATGTTTCATCAATTTCTGAGAATGAGTTATGAGAAGATGAGAAGATACTCTTATGATTTGGAAAGCAGGTATGAACATTGATCGTAAAATTTATGTTCAACCACTGCGCAGACTGTATCTTTTTTTCGCAAAAGGTCTTGCTGTAGAATATAGATACCTAATAATGAAGTCTCCAAGGACACAAACTCTTACAGCTGTAGCCTAAGTGAAAAGTAGGGGTGTACCGGAATCCCGGCATA
>JAAEPP010000675.1 GCA_024232495.1 Flavobacteriaceae bacterium | reverse complement strand
TGGTCATTACCTGCTTTAGAGCATTTAGCAACTTCTTTAAGAGCGTTAGGAAAGTATTTTAACACACCACTAAACACAGGTGTATCTTTTCTCTTCTGAGCCTTAGATTCAATCTGACTGTTTAGTTGCTCTAACTCAAAATTTCTAGTATCTGTTTGACAGTAATTGTCTTCTGCGTATTTATCGTAACTATTCATATTCTCTTCTATTTCTATTAATAAATCTTTACCGTTCATATTAAATGTATTTTGCTATGTTCATAATAACTACAGGAGCTACAGTAAACACAACGTCAGCAGCTTCTATATTTCCTTTGCCACTTAAATCATCGTAAAGCTCTTTTCCTAGAGCTATAAATATAACTACTGCTGATGATATTAATGGAGTAGTAAAAGCAACTAAAGGAGCTGCGATTAATGTTCCGTAGAAGAAGTGTAACAACTTGTCTTGAGGAACGTTCGATAGGTAATTAAATAAATTATTCATTTTCTTTAAGGTTTAGTATTATATTATTCTTTTCTTTTAACATTAGATAGTTCTGAGTTTTTAAGTCCTCTATCTGTCTTTCCATACCTTCAAGGTAATCAACTATTTCTAGTGATATTAATGAAAGTTGGTCTAGTTCTTTGTTAGGCTTATTAGCTTCTACGCTTCTATCTTGCCATAACTTTAAAATGCCTAACATTGATATAATGTTGGCTTTGTGTTGCATTTTCTCTGCTGATGTCATAGTTATTGTTTTAATGATATAACTCGGATGGTTTCCTCTTTGGACATTTAACTCTGTACACTTAACAGACTCCGAGTATATCTATTTCTAAGATGGGTGCAAAATACGAAAAAAAAACGACTCCCACAAGG
>JAAEPP010000674.1 GCA_024232495.1 Flavobacteriaceae bacterium | reverse complement strand
GAGGACTTGAATTTTTATAAATCTTTAGGATATTTTTATATCCTTTAAAGATTTTTTGCTTTGGTGTTTTTAGTGTACTGAGCGGATCCACGCTGATCCATCTCGTACTCAGCTGTGAAACGTTATAAATCGACGACAATACTTGGGGGGGGACCTCCTGGGAAGATAGTTCAATGCCAAAGTTTTAAAAAAAATATTAAAAGAGGTTTATTAAGAAACTTTTTATTACATATTAAAAAATATTTTGAGTTTTATATATAATATTAAGTATAATATTAGGTTTTAGTATTATTCTCTGTATTTAAAATTTTAACATTTCTAGAGGACTATCAGTTATGGATACTCGTTTATTAGTAATTGCTGCACCTGTATTAGTAGCAGCATCATGGGCTTTATTTAATATCGGTCGTTTAGCAATTCAACAAATTCAACGCTTATCACGATAATAAAAAAATTACAAGACTAACAAAAACAGTCTTGTAACTTTTCCAAATTTTTTTAACTTAATTATTAAATATATATTTTATTACACAAATCTAAATTTATTAAATCCCTTCTTAACAAATATAGACAAATTAAATTCTATCTTGTACAATAAATTTAAATCAAAAAGATATCGCAAATTAAGATAAAAATATTATGGCTGTACCTAAAAAACGAACATCAAAAGCAAAGAAAAATAGTCGTAAAGCTAATTGGAAAAGAAAAGCAGCAAAATCTGCACAAAAATCTTTATCTTTAGCGAAATCGATTTTACGCGGTAAAACTACAAGTTTTGTATACCGTCTTTATGTAGATGAATAATTTTGAAATTTTCTTAGTATAAACTTATAGATATATTAAGAAAATTTGAAAACTATTCATTAAAAATAGTTTATAGTATACGAATTAACATCTCAAATTTATGTGTTTTAATGTGTAAAATTAAACCGCAAGATATCTATACAAAACTATATTGGCGGATGTGGCGAAATTGGTAGACGCGCTAGATTTAGGTCCTAGTAACTTTTGTTTTGAGAGTTCGAGTCTCTCCATCCGCAATTTAAAAATTTTCTAATCAATTTTTTGGATTTTTGTTATATGGTTCTTCCATTTACTTTACAACAATTACGTATTTTTAAAGCTATTGCTTCTGAGAAAAGTTTTACTAACGCAGCTGAACTTTTATTTGTTTCTCAACCTTCTTTAAGTAAACAAATAAAAATCTTAGAGAATCGTTTAGGAATCTTACTATTAAATCGAAATAATAATAAAATTTCTTTAACTGAAGCTGGTACTGTGTTTCTTCAATATTCTGAAAGAATACTTGCTTTATGTGAAGAAAGTTGTCGTGCGTTAAATGATTTAAAAGATGGTGAACGTGGTAATTTAACTGTTGGTGCAAGTCAAACGATCGGGGCTTATTTAATGCCTCGTGTATTAAGTTTATTTGCTCAAAGTTATCCTCAAATCAACTTAAATATTCAAGTAGATTCAACAAGGGTTATTGCAAGCAAAGTTGTCGAACGGATTATTGATATTGCTGTTGTAGGGGGCGACATTCCGATTAATTTAAAGAAAAATTTAGAAATTGAAGAGTTTGTTGAAGATGAATTGATATTGATAATCCCTAAGTCCCACCCATTTGCAAGAAAAAAACAAATAATTAAAGAAGATCTTTATCATTTAAATTTTATAACTTTAAATTCTAATTCTACAATACATAAATTCATTAATAACATCTTAATTCAGAATAACATTCAAACAAAACAATTCAACGTTATAATGGAACTAAATTCAATTGAAGCCATAAAGACAGCTGTTAGTTTGGGGTTAGGTGCAGCTTTTGTTTCTTCATCAGCAATAGAAAAAGAGATAGAATTAAAAACAGTTGAAATTTTAGCAATTGAAAATATTAAAATAACTAGAACATTATCAATTATTACAAATCCAGAATCTCACCGGTCGAAATCATTTGACTTTTTCTACAATGACTTATGGTTACTTAAAAATTTATAGCTTTATCTATATATAAATTAAGTTGACTTAAGTAAAATCGATTTTGTACTATTCCATTATAAAAAGAGGAGAACCTTTAAAATATGAAATATGCAATTGTAGAAATCAGTGGTAGACAATTTTGGGTTGAAAAAGGTAAGTATTATGATTTAAACCGTATTCCAACAGAACTTGGTAATGAAATTACATTAAATCGTGTTTTATTAGTAAATAATGAAGGAGAAATTTTAATTGGAAAGCCTTATCTAAAAAGTGTAGAAGTTAAAGGAAAAATCTTAGAACATCTACGTGGCCGCAAAACAATTGTTTATAAAATGCGACCTAAGAAAAAAACGCGTAAAAAACAAGGACATCGACAAGATTTAACTCGAGTTCTTATTGAAGAAATAAATATTAATTAATCTTTAAGGAATAGAAAAAATGGCACATAAAAAAGGTGCAGGTAGTACAAAAAATGGACGTGATTCAAATGCTAAAAG
>JAAEPP010000673.1 GCA_024232495.1 Flavobacteriaceae bacterium | reverse complement strand
GTATTTTTTAAAATTAACCGCAGTGAGATTGTTAATAAAAGTTATGTCGAAAAAATAAATCGTTATACTAAAAACACTGTTGCTATACATGTTAAAACACACGTTTTAAAAACAAGTCAAAACAATACTGCTAGCTTTAATTCTTGGATGGGATTGAGATAATGGTGATTTATTAGACTTACTCTAAATTAAAAAACAGACAAGAAATTAGGGTTAAGTTCTAATTAATACAGCATTTTCTTTAAATAGTTTATATATTAGGTAAGCTTTATCAGAAAGTAGTATTGTTAAGCACCATTTTTTAAGAGTTGTTTTTGTATTATGGATTTTATCAAGGTATGCAAACCAGTTTAAATAATTTTGTAAATACTTTGAGCTTACTCCGTTAAAGGGTCTCAGAAAATCTCTTAGCTGCTTATGTGTGTTATTGACTTTCTGCAAATGAATCGATTTATCATTTTTATCTACATGATTTTTAGCCAGTAAAGTTTTATGTTTTATAGTTGGATTTGCTTTAGCAAAAGCTTTATAAGAAGAATGCTTGTCAGTTATTAAGGTTGTGTTTTCAGTAATACGTCCCTCCAAAGCCTCTTGTATTTGCTCTTTACTTAATCTTTTGGTTTGTACCGCTTTTAAGAACATTTCTCCATTACGTTGAACCGCTGATACTACCTGTACTGTTGTAGCATTACCCGTGCCATCATTGCGAATAAAATCCTCACTCCTTTTACGAGCAGGTCGGTCTAATGATTGATTTCCTTTCTCACTTACAGGTAATTCCAACTCATCACATTCTACAACATCACTAAGTTTTTCTGGGATGTAGTGTTCCAAAGAACTAAGTATCTTATGTCTCCAGTCAAAACTCGTTTGCACACTTATATCTAATTTCTTAGCTATCTTTTTGATAGAAAGACCTTGTTCCATACAATTCAAATATGACTGCCATTTATTTTTTAACTGAATATTGTATAATGCTGTACCTGTTGTTTCACTAAACCAAAGACCACATTCGGGCTCTCTACATTTATACATTTGAACATTTTTTTGTTTGCCTCGCCTGTAAACCTTTTTACTCTTGCAATGAGGACATGGTTTTTTATCCCTTTGCTTTTTTATCTCATCTGATGCTTCTTGCAAGACTAATCCATCTAATTCTTGTAGTATTAATAATTCTTCCAGTAATTCACGACGGTCTGTTAAATTGAGTTTCTCAAATTCCTGTTTTAAACTAAAGCTATCCATAGCTCCTAAGATAAAATAATTTGCTGTTTATACTAGAACTTAACCAAAAAATTTAGAAGAAAAACTAGACAACTTAACTGAGAAATTTGTTTCAGAGGATATTGATAAAAATAGTTATGAAAGACTAAAAACTAAATACACAGAACAGATAAATAATATTATAATTGACATAAGTGAATTATCCGACTACAATAAAGACCTAGATAAGTATATTGATTTTGGTCTACAAT
>JAAEPP010000672.1 GCA_024232495.1 Flavobacteriaceae bacterium | reverse complement strand
GTAATTTATTTTCAGGCTTTAGCCAGCCCCAGAAATCCGGAAATAACAGTTTTCAGTCAAATTTGACCAAATTTAGGCCAAATTTAGTGATTTTAGTCAAATTTGACCGATTTTGATGGAGCCGGCTCTATTTAGCAATAAGTCGAGGTGTCTTTTACACAAACATCAAATTTGACCGATTTTAGGGTTTTTTGGGTTTTTTAGAAAAATGTGTTTTTTAAGGTTTTTTAGTTATGGCTAAGGCTGGTGTTTTTTATGGCAAAAACAGTAATTTTAAGTCTAAAAAAAACATGTAGGGCAAATTAAGCACATTAGTGTTTCGGCTTTATTACGTTATTTTTTAGAGATTAAAATATTTTTCTAAAAAACACAAATTTTATAGTTTTGTGTTTAATGGAGTATGGCCTTAGAAAAATATCACTTTTTTTGGTTTTTTCAGAAATAAAATGCATTACTAAAAACACTATCTTACGCCGTGGAAGTTTTTAAGAAAAACCTTTTCTCAGAAAAAACATATTTTTTAGTTCAAGTTTTAGTGGTGTACTACCTATATCCAATTTTTAGACAAATTCAGATATGTTTGAAAATAAAAAAAGCCAAAAAAATCATTTTTTAGTCTAAGCAAACCATTACATAAAATATCGTATTTTTCGACATTGAAATTTCGTGTTTTTTGGGTTTTTCAAAACATCGAAAAACACTAGTTTAGACAGTTAAAATCAGTTTTTTGACAAAAAAACATCATTTTTTTTCACTTAATTTATTTTTATATTTAGGTTTTATACAGTGTCATTAAATAATTTAAGTGTAATTTTAACTAAAAATGGTGATTTTATTTTTAGTGGCCTGATATAGACAAAAACGGTTTTTCTGTTTTTACGATTTTTTATGTTTTTTTTATTTTTTTTCTCACATGTAAATAACCTGTGATATTTTTCTGAGAAATCTCTAAAATCAGAAATCTCAAATTTAGTGATTTTTAGAAAAGTGATATTTTATGATTTTTAGTTTTTTGTTAGTGGTTAAGACTTGTTTTTAGTTTTTAGAGAAAAACATTATTTTTTGTAAATTTCTTGATTTTATTAATTTCTGGTTTTTTCATTTTTTATTACATGTTTAAGGCTGGGTTTATTTTAGAGAAAAAGTGATATTTTATAGTTACTTGAATTTTAATGATTTTAAAAGTTTTTGTTAGTGGATTAAAGCTTGGTTTTTAGTTTTGATAAAAAGTGAGATTTTGTGAATTTCTGGTTTTTTAGTTTTTTGGGTTTTTTATGGCCTGATTAAGACTGGGTTTATTTTTAGAGAAAAGTGATATTTTTATGATTTTATAGATTTCTCTGGTTTTTCTAAAACTCTGTGGTCAGGACTTGATTTGTTTTTAGAGAAAAAGTGATATTTTGTGAATTTCTGGTTTTTTCTAGTGGTTTTTTCTTAAATTTTAGTTTTTATAGAGATTTTAATTAGTGTCTAAGACTTGGTTTATTTTAGAGAAAAAGTGATATTTTTATGATGTTTTTAGAAATAGTTAAAAATGATGTTTTTAGAGATTTTATAGCCTGATTAAGACTGGGTTTATTTTAGAGAAAAAGTGATATTTTTTACGATTTTTTATTAAAAAACTAAAAAACAGTTAAAAATGATATTTTCGTGTTTTTTAGAGTTTTTTGTTAATGGGCTAAGAACCATATCCAATTTTGAAAAAGTGATATTTTAAGAAATAGTTAAAAATGGTGATTTTAGAGATTTTAAGAGTTTTTTTATGGCCTGATTAAGACTGGGTTTATTTTAGAGAAAAAGTGATATTTTATGTTTTTTGTCAAAAATAATTAAACAATTACATTTTCATGTTTTTTATGTTTTTTGTTAATGGGCTAAGAACCGTATCCAATTTTGAAAAACAGTGATTTTTTTAGAAATAGTTAAAAATTATGATTTTAGAGAAATTTAGTGGTCTGGCCAAGGCTGGGTTTATTTTAGAGAAAAAGTGATATTTTAGGTTTTTTGTTAAATTTAGCTAAAAATAATATTTTCATGTTTTTTATAGTTTTTTGTTAATGGGCTAAGAACCGTATCCAATTTTGAAAAGATATAGAATTTTTAGAAATAGTTAAAAATTATGATTTTATAGTTTTTTAGTACATGGTCAAGGCTGGGTTTATTTTTAGAGAAAAAGTGATATTTTAGGTTTTTAGTCAAAAATAGTTAAAAAATGATATTTTCGTGTTTTTTAGAGTTTTTTCTAGTGGCTAAGGCTGTGTTCAATTTTGAGTAAAAATGTGGTTTTTTAGTAATAATTAAAAATAATATTTTATAGTTTTTATGACCTGAGTAAGACTGGGTTTATTTTAGAGAAAAGTGATATTTTAGGTTTTTTCACTAAAAATAGTTAAAAATAGCTAAAAATAGTTAAAAATGGTGATTTTATAAATTTTTAAGACCTGGACAAGACTGGGTTTATTTTTAGAGAAAAGTGATAAAAAGTTGGAAAACAGTGATTTTTTGTTTTTAGAGATTTTTACTCTATGGCTAAGGCTGGGTTTATTTTTAGAGAAAAAGTGATATTTTATGATTTTTGTCAAAAATAGCTAAAAACCAGAAATTTTAGGTTTTAAGAGATTTTAGAGACCTGGACAAGACTGGGTTTATTTTTAGAGAAAACTCTAATTTTTAAGATTTTAAGAGTTTTTAGAGTAATTTATTTTCAGGCTTTAGCAAGCCCCAGAAATCGGGAAATAACAGTTTTCAGGCAAAGTTGACCAAATTTAGGCCAAATTTAGTGATTTTAGCCAAATTTGACCGATTTTGGGGGAGCCGGC
>JAAEPP010000671.1 GCA_024232495.1 Flavobacteriaceae bacterium | reverse complement strand
TACTTTTGAAGTACTTACTCGTTTGTAATCCTGGTTGATTTATTCTTTCATCTTTGGAACAGCTTTTTTAAAAGCTTTAACAAGTACAAAGCTCTGATATTGGCGAAGCTAGCGACGTTAATAAGTTTAACAACGAAGCGATTGAAGCGAAGGCATGGTGAACGGAAACTGTTCAATTGTAGGCTGTACCAACAGTCGTTACAAGTTAAAAAAGTGGGAAAAGCAAGCCTGTGAAGAACACCATGGACAAACCAAGAAGGACTGCCCGTGTAAAGCACCATTCACATTGCACTGGTTTCCAAGTGTACAGAAAAATCTTGAAAGAAGAACGGAGTGGATAAGGCTGGTCAACCGCACAACAAAAAGAGGGGCGAATTGGACACCTGGACAAAGCGACATGATTTGTTCAAACCATTTTGTAGATGGAAAGCCCACCAAGGAAAATCCTGCACCAACCATCAATCTTGGTTATCAAAAGCCTGCCAAAATACCTAGACGCAAGCTTATAAGAGAAAGTCCTTGCCCAGAGCCATCAACAAGTTTTCAAAGTGTCCAAGGAATTGATTCATCGGATTCTGCAGCTGTCAATAATGATCATGCTTATTGCCAAGATGAAACTTCTGCACCCTGTTACTCTTGCCAAGATAAAAATAAAGTCTTGACCTCAATGGCAAATGAAATATCAAAATTAAATAAAGAAAAAGAACAGCTGGCAAGCAATATTGAACATTTGACCAGAAAAATTGATTCACTTTCATTGAAAAAGTCACAGAAACCACTTTCTGCTGTAAACATAAACACTGACAAGAAAATGCGTTTCTACACTGGAATCCAAACTGTGGCCATTTTCAACATATTGTTCTCACTAATAAAGCCATCACTTCCTAAAATTCATTATTGGAGAGGAAAAGTTTTGTCTACAAAAAGGCCAAAAAAAATCCGACAAAGGCAAAACAAATTGTGTGGCAAAGACCAGCTGCTGTTAGTGCTTGTCAGATTGAGACTTGGTCTATTAAATCAAGATCTAGCAGACAGATTTAATATTTCAGAAGGAACGTGCTCTATCATATTTTCCACTTGGATTAAATTTTTAAGCAAGGTATTGGGAAATGCACTCATAGTTTGGTTGCCAAAAGACGTTATTCTTGAAAATTTACCTGACATATTTAAGAAGAAGAATAAAAACACCAGATGTGTAATTGATTGTTCTGAAGTCTACATTGAAAGACCGAAATCCTTAGATGTTCAAGCGTGCACTTGGTCAGATTATAAAAAACACAATACATTCAAATTTCTAATAGCTGTGTCACCAGCTGGCTATATAATGTTTCTTTCAGACTGCTATGGAGGAAGGACAACTGACCAATATATTTGCCAAAACAGTGGTTTTTATGATTTACTTGAATATGGTGACGAAGTTATGGCAGATAGGGGCTTCCAAATTAAAGAAGATTTGTTGCACCATTATTGTTCCTTGAATGTCCCACCTGGTGCCAGAGTGAAGTCACAGATGACATCTGCAGAATGCAAAAAAACAAAAGAGGTGGCAAATTTACGAATTCATGTGGAACGTGCCATCAACAGACTAAAAACGTTTCGAATTTTGAAAAGTGTTTTTTCTATAACAATGTTACCATTGGCTGATGATATTATTAGAGTTTGTGCAGCCATTTGTAACATACAGCCACCATTAATACGCGAATAAAAGTGTTAAAACGATACAACTCACTGTAATTTAATCTATAGCATCTGGCAAATACATTACTGCAAATTCTCTTAAAGTCCCCTTTCTCAATTAACCCTCTCTTATTAGCTCTTCTTTTGAAAGATAACATTTTATTGGGCCTCCTCTTTCCATTTACAGTAGCTCACCCTTTAAAGACTTCCACTGTATCAAAAAGAGATTTACGCATGATCACATTCAGTCGCTATTACCAAATCAATCAAGATTCAGCATTGTGACAATCTTTCACTTAAATTACAGGCAGATTATACTGACAGTGAAGAAGTCTATTTTTTTCAATCCAGACCCTTCTCCCATAATCTCCCTTTAAAAATGCCTAAAACAATCAATAAGCCGCCTGGGGGGTTTAAAAGAATTTGCAGTATAATTATGCAAAATGCAAATTAGTGATGACTTTGTTATTATGTTGAGATTACAATGGCAAAAAACTTATTTCATGAAAATAAATCTTCATAATAAAGTCCCTATGTACCTCATTTTGTGCTAAACTAAAGCAAAGGAGTATGTGAGTTATTTTAATCATGCTTTAGGAACCGTGCACCATGATCTATGCATTTAGCCGAATTAACTGAATTTTAATTTTTCTGCTAAAATCAAATTTGGCTATAGATTTTACAAATTCTGCTATGCATCCGAAATTAGCCATCTAAAAATCAGTTATAATCTAATAGATTCAGCTATTTTCCAACTAATAGCCAAATTTAGCAGAATACACATAGCTGAAAAATAGCTGATCATTGTGCACGGTCCCTTATGTACTACAATATATTACAATGCTACTCTTTAAATAATGAAGGAACATAAAACTTAAGATAAAATTCTGAAAAGACTTCCTTCAGTCCCATCCAAAGATCTCTCTCAAAGCTTAACATCTGTGTGAAAGCACCATTGGGAGTCCAGACATAAAAGTGGCATGTATGGATTTCAGAAGCAGCCATCTGGACTTGGCACTGAGTGTAATACTTATGATTGGCTTTGAGACTTGTTACATTAGCATCTTTATTCAAGTATGGCAATGTAACATCAGCATCCATAGGTGATTTGTCTCTAATAGAATATGGGCACTTGACCTCTAAGCAGGATTTTCCACAACACAGGCAATCAAGTATTCTGTCTGGGCTGCCACCAACAAAAGGGACATCTTTGCATAAAAAAATTCCGCATTCATTAACTGTAACACCTTTGTGGGTTTTCTTATATTCAGTAATAAATGCATTTACAGCCTCAGCTTCCATTGCACGTCCATATTTTAGTGCAGGTAATTCTGGATTTACATACTTAGAGCCAGATATACTTTTGAAAATTGCCTCAAAATCTACTGCAGCTTCATCATTATTGCATGATTTTGATTGTGTTTGCATTTTTGTTTTGACACTATGTGCCTTTGAAGCACTGATAACATGTTTTCGAACTGAAAACCATAATGGGTTGTCACTCTGTCCTCTTGTTTCAATTTCGATTTTTGTGCGATTTGATGGAAAGTACTCCATTTTCATTAAAAATTCTTCACTGGATTCTGATTCCATTAAAAATTTGTCAAAGGTGTATAATTCTTCCTCTATAATTGCTTGTGCAGTGGCATTCTGTCCGACCCTGTTAACAGCAGAGAATACCATTGATTGGCTCCTGTCACACACCGTTGTTAATGCACTTGCAATGTCATCCAAGGTGAGATTTGATTCTTCTTCACCTAAAGCATCAAACCTTTTTTTGGGTGAAGAATTGAGTTCTGATTTTTTCTTCCCACGCGTCCCAAAGTCAGCTCTTTTCAATTTTATATCTTTGAGTTTCAAAGGCTGCACTTCTTTATTATTTGGCAGCCATGCATTGGGCTTGGATGTGCAAGAAGGGTTATTTAACCCCATTCTTACAGCTGCCTCTATTCGAAATAAAGCTGCGGCAACATGGTTGCAGACTTGTGATAATCCAGCCATACATGTGCAGTGGCTACATTGTATTTGGCCACTTTCTTTCTTTAAACAAACCCAGAGTTTATGTGGGACATCTGAGATCTTTTGTGATGGCCTACATGTTGACTTTATCAGACAGTATTTGCTTGAAGAGGATATTGGATGGTATAATAGTGGCTTCAGCCATCCTGTTGCGTAGTAACTGTAACCTTTAGACGTCTTGTAGTCATTAAGGTCTTGACTTTTCAGCTCCGAAGGATTAAACGATAAAAAGTTAAAAATATCTGGATACAAAGTTGTTGGCCAAAATTTAAGTCCTTCATTCTCCGTCAACCACCCTTCAGCGAGTTGAAAAGGATCCGGAATACATTGGTCAGCAAAGGACAGCTTTGCCTTGTATTCAGTCACAATTTCCTTTTGTACTTCTTCTGCAGTTTTAACAACAGGCACATCATTTTCACAAGCAACAAACACTCTTGCTATTAGCTCTTGTTTTCGGCCAGTGACTCTGAGCCCTCTTGCACGCAAGAAGCTTTTCAGCTCTTCCACTTTCATCTGGGAAATCATATCCAAATCCATGATGGATGATTGGCCTAAGCGGAAAGAGCTTCCGCTTCGCCTTCGCTTCGTTGTTAAACTTATTAACGTCGCTAGCTTCGCCAATATCAGAGCTTTGTACTTGTTAAAGCTTTTAAAAAAGCTGTTCCAAAGATGAAAGAATAAATCAACCAGGATTACAAACGAGTAAGTACTTCAAAAGTA
>JAAEPP010000670.1 GCA_024232495.1 Flavobacteriaceae bacterium | reverse complement strand
TTCTTAAAATCATAAGCAGAAATCGTTGCAATATTTGTTTCCTCTTGAGTAATTTTATGAGTTTCTTTCTTAACTGTTTTTTTTAATGCAAAATCCAAAGCATTAATTCTAGATTGATTTAATTTACCAGTTTTTGTCTCATCCGAATTCTTATTTATTTTATTTGAATTTCTATTCGAAAGAAAGTCTAGAAGAGCATTTGAAGCTTTTAATTTTCCATTATTTTCTGACTTGATTTGTTTTTCTCTGAAAGCTTTATTTTTTTGTTTTAGTATTTCTCTTTCTTCTTTATTTTTTTTATTTTGTTCGTTTAAAAAATCTTTTGACCAAAAATAAGATGCTTTATTTGATTCGTCTTTAACATTAAATTCATTAGGATTTGTTACAGCTTTCAAAATACTTTGACGCAAACTTTCTTTCCACTTATAAACTTTTTCTTCAGTATTAGGAGAAAAAACAGGTAACAAGCCATATAGAGCAAGTTTCTGTCTAATGGAAATATTAAGTGGTATATTAGTTAAATCAGGTCTTCGACGTATATATTCTTCTCTCGTTATTTCACGACCACCAGGAACACCTTCCTTTTCAACTGTTATGTTTCTGGCTTCAATAACACCTAATAATGCATCACCCATTCTCGAGACTAACTGTGACCTTTTATTTCCATATTGTTCTTTAATATCATCTTTTAGTTCCTTAATAGAAGCATTAATTATTCCTTCAAAATCTTTATAAAAATTTTTACTTTCTAATTCTAATTGTTTTATATACTCAGAATTCTTGACTTTAACATTTTCCCATACCTGTATTTTTTTATTTAAATCGTCAATCTTTTTATTTTTGCTGAAACTATCCGGTTTATGTACTTCCTGTCCTAATTCTTTTATTAAATCTTTAATTCTTGAATTAATTTCATGAAGTTTCATATCTGTTGGATCTTCAGTTAATTCTCCATATCTTTCGGCAATAGATTTCAGATATTTATAATTTTTTCTTATTTTTAATTCTTCATTTGCCAGTTCACTTTCAGTAATTTCATTGTTTTTTACTTCTGTGATTACTTTTGATGAATTAACTGGAGTTCCTATTTTAAAAGTTTCTTTTAAAGGATCTTTTACTTTAATGACTTCATTACATTTAGTTTTCAATAATTTTCGTTTTTTATAAATATAAATTGTTATAAGATTAAAAATAATTAAAAATACTACAGTAATACATAATAATACAGTAAGAAAAGGTGATAAAATTTGAATATCCTCTTCTTTTTTCTCGTTTAATAAAACCGTTAAAACCTTTTTAGATATATTTGATGATTTTATTAAATTAATATTTTTAACTGGGATTATTTTATCATTTTTCTTTAAGTTTTTCTTTCTGTAACTTAAAATGTACCATAATAAAATAATAAAAATAATAATTGTTAAAACAAACAAAACAATAACTAACTTAAATTTTTGATTAACTTTATGAAGTTTGGTTATAACATAATCTAGTTGCACTTCATTTAATGATTTTGTTAAAAAATTTTTCATTTAAACAATACTAATATTCTAGATAATTAATATTTATTATCAATTTAAAAGTAAAATAAATATTAATTACTCAACGATTTCATTCTCGCTGAGCTTTCTTTAAAATACGTATCTCTATCAATTCTATCGCTTTCATTTTCATTTAAATCAATATCAACAAAACCTTTTCTGTTTCTTAACTCTCGAAATCCCTTTTCGGCTTTGTCTGGTAGACTTTCTATAACCTCTCCTACTTTTATTGCTTCAGATTCAACTCCAGTAAGAACGTCTACAACTAATTTTTTATCAATACTTTTAAATATCTCTGGATAATTTACACCACCAGCCAATTTATTGAATGTAACAAATATTGATCCAGATTCAATATTCTCCCCTTCTTTAATTTTTTCAATTAATTCTTCTGACGAAGGACTATTAAAATAAACAATATAGTTTAGAAATCTGCTTAAATAGCTTTTCGTATTTTCTCTTTGCAGTGTATCTGCAAGTACTCTATAACTTTCAAGATTTCTAAAGTATTCTTGTTGGTCTTTATTAAACAACTTTTCATCTCTGAGTGAGTTTTTTAAACCTTCAATTACATCACTATTTTCTTCGTTGAAATCTAGGTTGTCATCGATTGCATCGTTTATAAAGCGCTCTCTTTCAAAAAAATCCTCCAACAAAGTTAACTTCGTAAAAGCAGCATTAATCAGTAAAACAATAAAGGATAATAAACCGGAAAATAAAAAAGCTGTAAACAAAGCTGCGGAAGCCCCGGGTGGACCAACAAAATAAGTAACTAATGATGCTAAACCTAATAATCCAGTTAAAAATAGTAATCTTTGACCAAATTTAGCTTGTCTGTACCATCTACTATAGGCTCTAAAATTACGTCTCATAAATAATAGAATTAAAATAATTAATAAAAATGCTATTATATACCATACAAAATTAGGAACATTTTCTATAGCTTCACCAGTAAATATTTTTTCAAGTTCAGATCCAAATGTTGGCGATTTAGATTTTGTTGGTGGTTCAGGAGGTGTCACTTCTCCATTACCATTATCCGGTTTATCACTTGGTTTATCACTTGGTTTTTCACTTATACCATTTCCAGGTTTTTGACTATTTATTTTATCATTAGTATCATCATCAGTTTCAGGTTTTCTATTAACTAGCTTATAAATAAGAAAAGAAATTGCTCCAATTAAAAGAAATAGAACAAAAAAAGCAGCGTATTCTACTTGTCTTAATTGACTATCAATATTTTCTTTTATTTGTCTTACTATTATTTCTGTATTCTTTTTATTTCTACGATTAGATTTTTTTGCACCTTTAATACTACTTTTTTTTTTCATTAATCTTAACTTAATTAAAATAAAAGATATTTAATAAAAATTAAAACTAGATTAATTAAAAATTAAAAATTTTAAATTGTTTTAAAACGAAAATAAAATAAAAATAAAAAATAAAATTTAATCAAAATGTCACTTTATCATGGAAAAATTGAACAAAAACAAATGGCAAAACAAATTGAAAATTTAAAAAATAAATTTAAAAAACATATGGACTTTGTTATTCCATTACAAACAAACTTGTTTACAGAGTATTGTTCCATTGAAGTATGTGAATTATGTTGTCAAAGAAAACAGTTTAAAGACAGACAATTAAAATGTTTTAAAATAAAGAAAATATCTCGAGAAACAATCAATAGTTTTATTGATCGATATGATATGCAAACTAAAAAACTTGTAAAGCAAATTCAAGAGAAACATCAGCTGGAATTTGATGGAGTAATAATGTCATACTATATTAACGAAGAAGCTATGATATCAACGCTACTAGATAAAATAAATAGACATAACTCGACGTCATTAGTAGAAATGTGTTGTCTTAACTCTGATGAAGAAGATGAATTAGAAGAACAACTAGATTACGAAGAAAATTACAAAGACTTCGGTGACATGCTTATTTCTAATTTTATTGAAAATGATAAACTAGAATTGAAAGACTTATCTGATAGATATCTTAATGAATCTTAAAATAATAAATTTATATCTTTGATTTTAATTGTTTTTTTTTTATTTTAATTTTTTTATTGGTCAAGTATATCTGCTTCGCTACTGGTATATTGATAAATATTATTATCAAATAATAAGGGTTCTTCTGCGTCAGTTCTAATATAATCATAAAATTGTTTAGGCATTTGAGGTGAAGATCCTTCAAGTAACTTTGATTGACCTAATTTTGGACCATAAGGATTTCCGTTACTTAATGTATTGACAGGACTATAACCTAATGAATCAAGAGCTGAAGCCAATTCTCCTGCAGTTTGAACTATATCAGCTGGTATATTTGATCCTGATTTAAGTGCTTCAATAGGACTTATTTTTAAGTCATCAGGAAGTTCAGTAAGACCTCCCAAGTAAAGAGTGTTTTTCTGTTTAGCAAGAGATTGAAGAATTGGTCTTTGATCTACAGCTTCTTGATTTACTCCTGAAAAAACAGGCATTAATTCTTTTTTTGTTCCAGCTAATTGTCCTTCAGGTAAAACAGCATGATATGCACGAATAATATCAGCACTAGCTTGATCCATACCTGGTTCTTGAAACCCGTAGTTAACTCTGCCAGTACCAAAATTTGGATATTGTTTATGAAAAGGTGTTAAAGGTACATCTTGTGCTGCTGGTTCAGTAAAAGCTTCGCGAAATTGTTCAATAATATTAGAAGATTGAATTCCTTCTTGAATTTGACCTTCATATCCTGCTGTTGTTTGATTTGCCATTTTAGGTCTTGCACCGTCAAAATTAGTTATTCCATAAGTACTTTCTCCCCATGGAAGACTATTAAATGTACTAGAACCAGCATTAAATTCTTCTAATATTTCCCTTGATAAAGTACCACCTGCGTTATTATAAGAATATTTACCTGGTAATAAAGAACTAACACCTGCCATGTCAGATTGTTCAAATTGATCTTTTAATTTTGTAGCTGTTTTATATGCATGATCTTGAGAAGGATATGGATCAAAAGGAAATGAGGTACGTGCAATACCACGAAGATTGTTAAAAGCATTTGAATCACTGATTCGAAATTCTTGTTTTTCAGCTCCAGAAGGAATTGCTCCTGCAGGAAAACGGCCTACCATGTAGCCTTCATCCATTTGAGCTTGATTTACGGTTGATGCACCACCATATACTGCATCATATGACTGAGATCCAGGAAAAAATTCACTGTCTGTTGCTTCACCATGAAATACCTTTGAAAGAGTTGTTGTAGCCATATTATTTATTTCTACTTATAGTCTCTGTTGAGAAAATTATTTTGATGATTGTTAGAAACTTTTTTTCTCCATCAATTTTAAGAGTATAGAAAATGAGAAATTTACAGTCTACAATTGCAGATAATAGTAATAATAACGACAGAGGCGTTATGACGCCATATAATCCGGCGTATAGAAGTACTTACGATTTTCTTGAGAAAAATCCAACTAAAGGAACAAGAGCTTCAACAGTCGGTGGTTCACGAGATCTTACATCTTTACCTGATTTAAGATCAATCCCTAAAATGCCAGAAGCTGTTTGGCCTAAATATATGCTTGATAACCCTGGGGTCAGAAATGATGAACAAAAAAATATTGAAGCATTAGAAAATTATTTCGAAAGATCAACACGTTCCGGCTATTTTCAAGCTCATCCTTATGGTCAAATGCATTTAGGAATGGATATGAAAATGGATGAACTAACCAATTCAAATAACTATATGAAATTAATATTTGGTGGAAAACCAAACCCAGAAAGGGATAACATTGATTTGGCATATAACAATGCTATTAGACAAATGGCAGAATCACCCGTTGAAAAAGATTCTATTATTGGACATCAAAATCCCGCAGCATTTGTTCCAAGAGAAGAATGCAGCAAGGATGCTATTTTAGAAACTTTTGAAAAACAAAGACAATTTTATAAAGGAGCTATTGACTCTGACGCTGAACGTTTTTTAAAAGCAAGACCAACTCATAAACTTATTAGCCATACTTGTTATGGAAAAAAATTATCAAAATCAGGAACATCACTTCGTTATAATCATGTTAGAGGTCAAGCTGATTTAATAAATAGACCAACTGACCTTGAAAACTTTAAACCTGACGGTAATTTAAGTTCTAAGACATTTGCTCCTGATGGTAAAGGAGGTGAAGTTCCATTAAATTATGAAAATGTTTATGGACTTGATCCGAGAGCAGTCAAAGTTCAGGGAACACCGAAGTACGATGTGAAACCACCTTTATCACAACAACAATGGAATTTTAACGATATGGGTTCTTACGCAGGAGCAGATATTGACAGATATATGTTTGACTGGGCAAATGACGCTAACCCCAGTTTCATTAAACAGTTTAAAGAATTTGTTCCTAGAATGTAATTAAATTTAAATAAAAAAATTTTATATTTATTCACTAGCCATATTTTCTCTTAAGAAATTCATTTCATTCTCAATTTCTTCTTTACTCATTTTAGAGGGATCTTTAAAATTATTCGTTTCAAAATAAGCAGTAGCTAGAGGAAGAACTTTATTTAGTGCATTCTGATATTTTTTAGTTGCCTTACCTATCATTTCTTTTTGTTCCTTGGGAGTTTTATTTTTTTTACTTAAAATCTTATCTACTGCTTCATTATATTTTTTATTAGCTGCAAAGTACCTAAGACTTTCTTTAGCTTTAATATTTTTTCCTTTAGCTAAAACAGATTTTAGTTTTTCATTGAATTTTACCTTTTCTCTTTTTAGAATTGTTGGTTCTAACATTATTTTTTCAAAGAACTTTTGCTCTTTAAATAATTTTGCTCTGTCTTTTAAATAATTCAATTCTTTTTTAATATCTTCTTTTCTTTTTTCTTCTACTGTTTTACGTTTTTTAGGTTTTATTGATTCTTCAACTATAAATGATGATCTACCAGTAGGAAATAATATAGCGAACCAAGAAGCAAAACTTAAGGCTCCTTTATTATTATATAAAGAAAAAGCAACACCGGAAAAATAAAAAATCAAGCCGATTGATAAACCTATAATTAAACCTGTATTTGAAGTGTCGTTTGGTTCAATATTTTCTGGCTTTTTAGTAGATTTTTCATTTTCTGGTATAACACTTTCACTTCCATTAATCGGTTTCTTTGTGCTTCGGTCAGTCCGTTTTGTTTCGGATTTTTCTTTTCTAGTTAAAATATATATCAATACCGTTGCAGTACTTAATAAAATTAAAAATATTAATAAAAACAATCTATTTGAATTAGCAAAAGATTTAGAATCTTTTTTATTTTTATTTTTTTTATAACCATTTTCCTATCATAGTTTTCAATAAGATATTATTTAATTTATTAAAATAAATAAACATCTTTTATTTAGTCATTTAACCATTTGGTGTAAATTATTTCTCTTCTGAAATCCTTAAATTTTTAAATGTTTCTGTAAGGTCTTCTACATCGTTAGAATCTTTAATTCCTGATTCCGTTTTTCCTTTAACTGTTTCCTTCAATTTTTTACCACTTTCACGTAGAACTTTTCTTGATCCTTCGGCTACTTTTTTTGATGTGTCACTGATTTTCTTTCCTGATTTTTTACCAACTTCACTGACTTTCTTGACTGGCTTTTTAAATGTTTCACGAAATGCTTCACTTCCTTTTGAAGCTCCTTTCTTTAGTTTTTCTGTAGTTTTTGTTATTTTTATTTTTTTGCTTTCCTTTTCTCTCGGTTCCTTTTCTTTTTCAGAAACCGAACCACCAATACCTGAAATTAAAGCGAACCAAGACGCAAAACTTAATGGGCCTTTATTATTAAAAAAAGCAACAGCTACACCAGCTATATAAACAAAACCAATAATAGATAATGCTATAATTAAACTGTTATTATTTGAAGTTTCTGTTTTTTCATTTTTTTCTGGTTTTTCAGTTGATTTTCCATTTTCAGGAACAGTGCTTCCAGTGCTTCCATTACCATTAGTTGGTGTAGGTGATGAACTATTTTCATTACGGCTGGATGTTGTTTCGTCTCTATTGACTAAATAAATTAGTCCAATTATAGCTAAAATTAAAAGAATTAATCCTAAAAATAAAAGAGTTTTGTTGAAATCTTTAGAAGGTGGAGAAGTAGTACTATTTTTAGATTTTTTAGAAGAATTTAAATTGTTTCTTTTTATTTTCTTACTTTTCTTCATTTGATATATATGAAGTTATAATTAGATAAAATTATAATAAAACTGTAAATTTTATAAAATTAAAACCCTTAGAGAACTAAATTAGTCTCTTCCTGTAATAAATTCTCTTCTTTTAGAGATAGCTTCTTCAATTTCAGCTTTCATATCTTTTTTTTCAGATTTTTCTTTTAATTTTCTCTCTGCTGTCTTTTTTAATTTTGATGCTTGTTTTTCTATTCCTTTTAAAACATTAGCTTTTTTTGCTTTAACTGCTCTTTCTTCAACTGATTTTTCAGTATTTTTCACAAATTCTTTTCCTTCGTTTAATTTTTCTTTAACGGAAGATTTTCCACTACCAAAAAATAAAGAAAACCAAGAAGCAAAACTTAATGCTCCTTTCTTATTATAAAAAGCAAACAATACACCAGTTATATAAACGAAACCAATAACGGATAATACAATTATTAAAGTATTATTGGAGTTTTTATTTTTATTTGAAGAATCTTCATCGTTTTGGTTTCCGTCTTCTTCTTCATTGTTTTTGTTTTCGTCTTTGTCGTTATTTTCAGAATTGTCTCTTAGTAAAAAGTATAATCCAATACCAACTCCAATAATTAAAATTAATCCTATTAATAAATATGTTTTACTAAAACCTTCTGAAGAAGAAGTATCAGAATCATCAGATTTTTTTAAAGATTTAGATTTTTTTAAAGATTTTGATTTATTTTTCATTTTATTTTTTTTATCTTTTTTCATTTTATCTATGCTTACTAAATAATTGTAAGATAAAAATTTAAAAAAAAAACTAAGTTTTTAGCGAAAGTAACTTTTATTTCATGTTAATATCATTTTTTATCTATCTAAAATAATAAATAAATAATTCATTTAATGAAAGGTAATTTAATAAAGCAAACAAATACTGATTCAGCGAAGAGTATAGAAGTTGCCACAGCTTTATTTATAACAATTGGTATTATAGCTGTAGTAATAATAACCTATAAATGGTTTAATCCTAGTTGTGAAAAAACAAAAGGAGGTGTAAGTGGCGTTAAAAATAAAGCTGTCATGTTCAAAGATAAATATAAAGCGGAAAATCAAATGATTGTTCCCCTTCAATTAAATCCTCCAGCTGGTTACGACCCAGACAGTTGGTACAGAGTAGGAGCTGATTTTCCTGAAAAACAAAATCGATTAAGATTACATGAATTTAAAGTAGGACAAAATAAAGAAATTATGTATCCGGACACGGGAAGATCATTAGAGAGTAAGAATGTTGCTGTAGCAGGTTGGTTCAGAATACCATCTGAGACAAATGAAAAAATTACCTTTTTTTCAAAAACAGGACATGATAAACCTAGAGTGCCAAATGCTACCGCTGAAATGAAACCACATCAAAAGATTTTTGAACTTAGTGAAGAAAATAAGAAACTTAACTTGAATATATATGATGACAATGGTAAAGTTGCAAGAAGCATTAGTGCTCCAACACCAAATTTGAATGATGGTGAATGGCATTATATTTCGTTTTCTAATGGACCAAAATATGGCATGACAATTTTCCTAGATGGTGCAAAATTGGTAAGTGATCGTTCTGCACCGGAAATTCAGACTAAAATTCATCCAAGTAGATTTACTGTTGTTAAAGATAGTAATCCTATGGTTGTAGCTAGTAATATCAGCTATTTTGTACAAGAAATAGATCCTATTACAATGAGTGCTCTTTATAATGGAGGTGAACCTACCGATCCGACGATTATGACCCCATTTATTAGATCTTGGATTCCATTACAAAATGATAGTGTGGTTGATGTTTTAGGAAATATTAGAGGAAGTATAGTAGACTCATCAAATCAAAAAGAAAAGAGTGAAGGTGAGCAATTTATTCCAGCAGGAAGATTTTACGGAAATTTAGCGGATGATGTTAAATATGTCCAAAAAAACGCTAATGTGATTGCTCAAAAACCGAGTTTTGTAATGTAAATTAAAAATATTTAAATAATTTTTTTAACCTAACCTAAATTTATTTTATTTGACCTAGGGTCTGTCACGTCCTCTTACTTATATATATATAATATAATATAATAGGGAGGACGTGAATCTAGTTGTAGTAATTTATTAATTTTTAAATATTCATATTTAGCCTTAAAAGCTACATGTTGAATCCG
>JAAEPP010000669.1 GCA_024232495.1 Flavobacteriaceae bacterium | reverse complement strand
GGTATTTCATTGACATTTTTTTTATTTATTTCTCATAAGTCGATGACTAGCGTACCACCAGCTAAAATGCTGTGGATAAATCCTAGATTACGAGATGCCGTAATTCCTAACTATAGAACAGACAGGGGGCGTGGCCCGACGGTTCAATGTATAGATTTTTGGTAGGGTACTCATCAACAGACATAAGTACTATATGTTTCTGTTAGCAATTGGCCTCCGGCCTCAAATTATGAAACCATAGTTTTTTAATCAGAACACAGGAAACCAAACCCTTTTTAATTTGATCATGCTATGTAAATCAGAAACAACTTACACAACCCTGAAAATAAGTAATATTATGCATATATACTTTCACAATTTATTTATTTTTAAATCTTTTTATATATTTACTTCAAAAACTAATATAATATAGATCATATAGCATTCTCCACTTTGGAACTGCATTATTTAGCCTTGGTGATTAAGTTTTGTTTCTCAAATGATCTAAGCAAACATATAGTATACATATAAAGGCAACGGTAAAACAGATACATTTTTAACTTTTTCTAGCCATGACATATAACATAACCACAAAAGTGGAGAAAATTTTATGTTTTTTGCAAAGTTTACCAATAAGAATATATCCACATTAACAGGCATTACTTAGAAGGATGTACACACAAACCCCTTCATTTTACAAACTATATTGCCGGCATAATTTGTGAAATAAGGGTACATAAGTGAATCCAACTGCTAGTGTGGGGGATATTTATAGCTAAACCTTTTGTTGGCAAAACAAGCAAAAACATTTAAAGTCAATTTTGAAGACACTCCCAAAAATACTTAAGAGTTATACTTTTACCTGATATTTTATTTTTCTCTCCATCATTCTTTTCCTTAACTTTATAAGTTTCTTTTTTCACATTAAGATGCACATACATGCCACAGATTTTTTTTTCTAGCGCCTTAATGTAATTGTCTTTTAGATTTAATAGTTTCATGTAAACATTGGCTTCATAAAATAAAACTATAAAAATCACAAAATCAAAATATATGGAGCAAACTTACATTTGACACCACAACATAGCCACTTCTTTGGGCTAATTCTTATTTGATTGATATTCAATCCTTATTCAAATTTGTTTTAAGTTACTGCAGTTAGTATAAGCTAGCATTTAGTTTTATTACTTTTTTCTTTTTCTTCTGAGTATCAAACAAAACAAAGAAAAATATAATATACAAAAACGATACTCTATTGAGATTAGAAACTCATATTAGATTTACCTTTTTTTAACTTGAGTATTCGCCAAAAATAAGACTAAAATATGAAAAATTTAATACCCAAATGATTTTGTATTCTCTAGTCAATCATTTTCCAAATGTTAAACCTGATGTATCATCCCATCATCATATTTCTATTTGCATTATGTTAATGTAAAATAGCCATACCATTACTAGATTTATGAAAGACATCAGATTTTTATCAAAGAGCTCAGAAACATATGCACTTTACATATTTTAACTTATATTTCATCTTTTGATGG
>JAAEPP010000668.1 GCA_024232495.1 Flavobacteriaceae bacterium | reverse complement strand
CACAAAAGAACGCGTGCTCAAGAGAGTTCAGGTGCCATAGAAAGATTATACATAACGATGCGCCATTTGTTTAACCGGGGGTTTTATAAACCTATGGGAGTATCGGGAGAAACTTTAAGAGACTCGTTACTAACCCTAAGTCCTGAGATTTATGGCTCAATAACTGAAGATAAAGTTGAATTAGAGGGCTTATTATATGTTATCGATCGTCTTCCCATAGGAATTGAAGAGTGCAGCTTTATCAACCTAACGAGTGATGAAGGTTATAAAAACTCACACTTTGAACCTATTATACCTTCTAAGAGAAGAAGAAATTGCTATCGCATTGATGAAGAGCAAATGAATATTGAAGTGACTCGAGGGCGTTCAGAAATTTATGATGTACTTACCCACCTTACTTTTTTATTTATTGAATCTCATAAAATAATGTCTCAGGTTCTTATAAACGACGGCAAAGACGTAAACAGGGATTGGAAAAAGCTAGAATCCGCGGCTCTAAAAAAAGGAAAACTAAGTAAAAAAGATAAAGAAATTGCCTTAACCCATACAGCCAATTTTTTAGGAAGAACTTTTGAAGAGGTTAGTGACGCTTACCCTAATTTTGCTACTAAAACAGATCCAAATCGTTTTTTAAAAATCATCTATTATTTAGGAAAATTAGCCATTAATGAGGTGACAACATCAAAAAAACGAATTATCACTTTTAGTCCTGTTTTAAGAGAGCGTTTAGGGCAACACATTCACGGTGAAATCTGGGCTTCTGGGATTAAGAAAAAATTGGATGAAATTAATCTTTTAGAACGACCAATTCATATTATAAGTGCAAACATGCACAGTGTTATGAATACAATCTATAGTCCTTTTGCTTTAACAGCTGAACATAAAAAATATTCAGCTATGGAAATTTATGAAATGTTGAGTGACTCAAAGAACACATTGCTTCGTGAAAAAGTTATGAAATACGCTGCTCAAAATGGACTAATTTATATCAAAGACAATAGTGGCACCAATATTAACGTTCAAATTATAGACACAGCTAAATTACCAAACACATTGACTAATAGCGCTATCGATGCCATGCCAGTATTAATTGTTATGGACTATGCTTTTGGCGAACAGGCCTTTGAAACACTTGATGAATTATTAAAACCTTATAAAAAATCAAAGAAAATTATAAATTTTTTAGATGTTAAGTCGGTATCAATCATGGGTAAAGCAGGTATTCTAGAAGGAGGCAAAGGAGACATTATGCTCCCTTCTGCCCACGTTTTCGAGGGAACTGCTGACAATTACCCTTTTAAAAATATGCTTAAGAAATCTCATTTTGAAGGAGAAGAAATAAAAGTTTGTAAAGGAGCAATGATTACTGTTTTAGGAACTTCGCTTCAAAACAAAGATATTTTAAAATTTTTTAAAAACTCCACCTGGAACGTAGTAGGTCTTGAAATGGAAGGAGCGCATTATCAAAAAGCAATTCAATCCGCTTCTAAAATACGCCGCAGTATTAGCTCAAAAGTAAAGGTTCAATATGCGTATTACGCATCAGATAATCCCCTAGAAACAGGGGGCACTCTTGCTTCAGGAGGACTTGGAACTTCTGGAGTTAAACCAACGTACTTGATTACAGAAAAAATGTTAAATCAAATTTTAGTTTAGAGAAATATTGAAAAACAAAATATTAATAACAGGAGGTGCTGGATTCATAGGCTCTAATTATGTAGAATTAGTAATTTCTAATTCAGAAGATGAAGTATTTATATTAGACAATTTAACCTACGCTGGGAATTTAAAAAATTTAAAAGCGGTTTCCCACTTGCCTAATTATAACTTTATCAGAGGAGATATTTGTGATAAAAAATTAATCGATAATCTTTTTAAAGAGAATCGATTTAATAAAGTAATACATTTTGCTGCTGAGTCTCATGTAGATAATTCCATCACCGGCCCATCTGCATTTATTCAAACAAATATTATTGGGACTTTTAATTTGGTTCATAGTGCTTATTGTTTGTGGATGAATGGTCCAAATCAATTAAAAAAAGACTTTAAAGACGCACGATTTTTACATGTTTCAACGGATGAGGTATATGGAACTTTAGGTGAGGCTGATTTATTTACAGAAACCACAGCATATGCTCCAAATAGCCCATATAGTGCCTCTAAGGCTTCTTCAGATTTTATCGTAAGAAGCTATTTCCACACGTATGGGATGCCTGTAGTTACTACTAATTGTTCAAATAACTACGGTGCTCATCAGCATAAAGAAAAACTAATACCTACGATCATAAGAAAAGCTTTGTCAGGTGAAGTAATTCCTATTTATGGAAATGGAAAAAACATTAGAGATTGGATTTATGTAACTGATCATTGTAAAGGAATAAAATTAGTTTTAGATAATGGAAGGTTAGGAGAAACATACAATATTGGCGGAAGAAATGAACGAGAAAACCTTTATATTGCTCATACCATCTGTGATCTATTAGATAACTTAGTGCCTAATGAAACGCCTTACAGAGATCAAATGCATTTTGTTCAAGATCGAGCAGGTCATGATTTTAGGTATGCTATAGATGCTGATAAAATTGAAAGTGAATTAGGTTGGAAAGCGGAAGAAAACTTTGAAAGTGGGATTTTAAAAACAATTGAATGGTACTTAAACAATAAGGACCAATTATAATAAATTATGAAAGGAATAATTTTAGCAGGAGGATCTGGAACAAGACTTCACCCCATTACTTTAGCTGTCAGCAAACAATTAATGCCGGTTTATGATAAACCTATGATTTACTATCCTTTATCAACATTAATGTATGCTGGGATTAGAGAAATATTAATCATATCCACTCCACAAGATTTACCATTATTTGAGAAACTTTTAGGAGATGGTAAAAAATTTGGTTGTGAATTTACCTATGCTGTACAGGATCAACCTAATGGTTTAGCAGAAGCATTTATAATTGGAAAAGACTTTATAGGCGATGATAAAGTTGCTTTAATCCTTGGAGATAATATATTTTACGGATCTGGTTTAAAGGAATTATTACAATCCAATAACGATCCAGATGGAGGTATTATTTATGCGTATCATGTTCAGGATGCTGAACGATATGGTGTGGTTGAGTTTGATGATCAAGGAAAAGCTTTAACCATAGAAGAAAAACCTACAAACCCAAAATCAAATTATGCAGTGCCAGGTATATATTTTTATGATAACAGCGTAGTAGCTATTGCAGCAAACATGAAACCAAGTGATCGTGGAGAATTAGAAATTACCGACGTAAATAACGAGTATCTTAGTTTAGGAAAGTTGAATGTTAGTATTCTTGATAAGGGCACTGCTTGGCTTGATACAGGTACATTTGCATCTTTAATGCAAGCATCACAATTTGTTGAGGTTATTGAAGAACGGCAAGGCCTTAAAATAGGAAGCATAGAGCAAGCAGCCTACGAAATGGGGTTTATCACTAAGGACCAATTAAATAAATTAATAAAACCATTATTAAAAAGTGGTTATGGTAAACATTTATTATAAAAATGATCAAGTGAAGATTGAACAAACCCCTTTAAAAGATTCTTTTATATTAACTCCAACCATTTTTAACGATGAGCGCGGTTCCTTTCATGAAACTTTCAATGATATCTTGTTTAAAAAAGTTTCAGGGCAAAAAGTAAACTTTGTACAAGACAATCAATCCACATCTAGTTTTGGTGCTTTAAGAGGAATGCACTACCAGGTGGGAAAAATGGCTCAAGCAAAGCTAGTAAGAGTTATACAAGGAAGAATTTTAGATATCGTTGTTGATATGAGAAAAGAATCTGAAACCTTTGGCAAGCATTTCTCCGTAATTTTAGATGATATTACTAAAAAACAATTATTCGTCCCTCGCGGTTTTGCACACGGATTTATTACTTTGTCTCCAACTTCTAAATTTGCATACAAATGCGATAATTTTTATGATAAAGCATCGGAGAGAGGAATTATATATAACGACGCAACTCTTCAACTGGATTGGCATCTCCCAAATGACAAACTTATCATATCAGATAAAGATTTAAAACTTCCTTCTTTTTTAGAAGCAATAGCAGAATGAAAATACTTATTACAGGCGCAAACGGACAACTAGGAAAGTGCATAAGAGATATATCGAATCATTATCCAGAATATAATTTTATATTTCTTGGCCGAAAAGAATTAGACATTGTAAATAAAGAAGCAATCCGGGTATTATTTGATAAAGAAGAATTTGATTATTGCGTTAACACGGCAGCATATACTAATGTTGAAAAAGCAGAAAGTGAAAAGGAAAAGGCTTTTTTAGTTAATGAAGATGGTGTAAAAAACCTAGCAAAACAGTGTAAGAAAAACAACACCACATTGATTCAAATATCAACAGATTATGTTTTTGATGGAAAAAAAAGAGCACCCTACACAGAAAAAGATCCAACGAATCCAGTTAATGTTTATGGAGCATCTAAATTGGAAGGAGAAAAGGCATTACAAGAAATTTGGAGGAAATATTATATTATCAGAACCTCATGGCTTTACTCCCAATACGGCCAAAATTTTTATAATACGATTTTAAGATTTATAAATGAAGGAAAATCAATAACCGTTACAACAGAACAAACAGGAACTCCAACTAATGCTAACGATTTAGCAGAGGTTATTCTTAATAT
>JAAEPP010000667.1 GCA_024232495.1 Flavobacteriaceae bacterium | reverse complement strand
CTTTCTGGCGAAGACACGTAGCGCTACTCCGCTATAATTTGCATCCATTTGCATTTGCTTGTGTTTGTTGTTGTTCCAAGGAACTTGGCGATCGCAAAGAGTTCTGGGATACTGAATAGAGATCTTCCGCAAAGACAAAGAGGGGGTATACGGCAACCAAGGGCCCCATCGGGCTAATACAGTACCAACCCGCCACTAAAGAAACTGAATGTCACAAAACCAGTCTGCTTGGTTTTGTTATAATTTTTTGATAAGAAATAAACGAAGAATTTGAAACACATTCAGCAGGAAAGCCACTAAATTTGCATCAAATAGAGTTCTAAAGTGTGACGTCACAAAAAATATATTTTTAGAATTTTGGAAGTTTGGCTCCATAATGTGAAAGAGCTTCCAAAATTACATTACATAAACTTATGAACAGGCCGAAAAATACAGGGATTTCCTATTGAAAGTCAATTTTTCAAATGGTTATATCTCAGTTAATATTCAACATACAGAGGTGATTTTGCATCCATTTGATGTAATTTTGGAAGCTCTTTCACATTATGGAGCCAAACTTCCAAAATTCTAAAAATAGATTTTTGTGACGTCACACTTTAGAACTCTATACCGTTCCTCGTTCCCTTTCCCCTATTTTAAAGATAGCTCTTTTGTTAATAACGTCATTAACCTAATATCGTTGCAGCAAATTCTTTTTCCAAAAGCCATCTCAGGAGCATTTTCCAATTCATCGAAATCGATTTCATTTGATAAAAACTAAAACAAAAAACACACAGGCCCCTTTGTATGCACACTCTGCTCTCTCTCAGCTGCGCAAAAATATTTGAATGCAACACAATAACATCTCACTGCGCAGGATTATAATATCTAATGCAAGCATTGAAAGTTTCAAATAAAACAAGATTCTTTTATTTTTCATTTCCGTAGACGCAATTGTCCTGAATTCGATTAAACGAAGTATATACAATCATTTCCCACAAGAACATTTTGCAAAATCATCGAACAAGAGTTTTTAGCCACACCACAGATTTCTAAGCAAGTTTCTTAACATCGAACTTGATTTGAAAGCATTTTGCTGAATTTGTCTTTTTCTCGACGTTGAAATGGACTCATTGTAAAAAGTT
>JAAEPP010000666.1 GCA_024232495.1 Flavobacteriaceae bacterium | reverse complement strand
TGAAGCATTAGCTTATATAGACGATTTACTACTAATGTCATTCACAAAAGAAGAGATGTTCACATTAATTGATAAATTTCACGAATTATTACGAATATCGGGACTAAAGGCATCACCCGAAAAAACTGAATTTTTCCTTAGGAAAGTCAAATTCCTAGGACATATTGTCTCTGAGGAAGGAACCTCACCAGTGGCTAAAAAGGTAGAAGAATTAAAAAATTTAAAGCCACCCGAAAACAAAAGAGACGTAATGAGAATATTAGGATGTTTAAACTTTTACTCAAAATATATAAGAAATCTACACGTTAGAAGTAAAATATTCTGCGAATTAATAAAAAATGAAACGATATTCGAATGGACACAAGAGCATCAGATACTATTTCAACAAATAAAAGACGAAATATCAGCAGATACGGTTATGGCACTGCCAAACGTAAAATACCCATTCTTCATACATTGCGATTCCAGCAATGTAGGAGTAGGTGCAATATTAATACAAGAGTTTCCACACGGAAAAAGAATATTATCATTCAATTCAAGAATATTTAATGAAGCAGAACAAAAATTACCGACATTAAGTCGAGAATTAACCGCTATAATATTTGCGTTAGAAACGTATGAACATTTAATAATTGGATCTCCTCATCCAATATACGTATTCACAGATCATAAACCAATACTTTATTTGTGGGCTAAGAAAGGACAATTAACCCATAGATTTTTCAGATATCAACAAATATTCACAAAATTTCAAAATTTACAAATAGTATGGACACCAGGACAAAACTTAGCATTTCCAGA
>JAAEPP010000665.1 GCA_024232495.1 Flavobacteriaceae bacterium | reverse complement strand
TATGGCCGAGTGGTCTAAGGGGCTGGTTTAAAGACTCGAACCCAGTGACTTTGGTGGCGTGGGTTCGAGTCCTGTTCCTGTCATTGTGTTGACATTCCTATAGAAAGTATTTTCTCCTTTATTTTGAACACCTGCACACGGTATGTGCCTACATCATTCCTGCTATTGAAACCATAAAATACAGGCAGGATGGCCAAGTGGTATGATGAGCTGGTATAAGGAGCTGGTCACTTCGAAGGCGTGGGTTCGAGTCCCAGTCCCTTCATTTTGTTGACATAACTATACAAAGTCTTGTTTTCTTAATTTTTGAACACCTGCACATGGCATATTCTACCATCATTCATCGTATTGACCATTAAACATACAGGCAGTATTGCCGAGTGGTCTAAGGTGCTGATTTAAGGCACCAGTCACTTCAGTGGCGTGGGTTCGAGTCCCAATCCTCTCATTTTATTGACATTTCTACACACAGTATTGTTTCCTTTATTTTGAACACCAGAACATGGTATCTTCTACCATCATAAATGCTGTTGAACACACAACAAACAGGCAGAATAGCCGAGTGGTCTAAGTCGCTGGTTTAAGGTGCCGGTCACTTCAATGGCATTGCTTCGAGTCCCGGTCCTGTCATTTTGTTGACATAACTATACAAAGTATTGTTTCCTTTATTTTGAACACCTGCACATGGTATGTTCTACCAT
>JAAEPP010000664.1 GCA_024232495.1 Flavobacteriaceae bacterium | reverse complement strand
GGGGAGTTGTTGAGGGTGAAAGGGTTGATATTAATATGGTTGTAATGGATATTGGTATTGATTTGGGGAAAAAAAAAAAAAAATCTGATTTGCCTAATTTTTTTTTTTTTTTTTTTTTTTGCTTCTGTTATCCTAAAATTGATGCCCGATCAAAATTTACTTCAGTGCTATTGCCTCTATTTTGCTCCGTTTGGCTTTTACAGAGTGTTAAAGACGACAGACAGACAGACTGGAAGATTCGCCCAATTATAAGGCTAACCCCAGCTTTAGCTGGCTAGCTTGCTTGCTTGTTTGCTGGCTAGCTGAAGCGGGGTTGAGCAATTTGAACCCAGAAAATCTGGATGATAAAAAAAAGCTAGACACACTATGTGGGAAAAAGAAAGAGCTGCTCTTACATGAAATAACAACCAAGCAGAAAGTTCAGCTTGACCATATTATTGGAACTAAGCAAAATAAATACAAGGTGGAGGTCACATCGTATAAAAATTTCACAAGTGATCACCATTCGATTGTCACAAGGGTGTCAACCAATGGTGCTAATTTGATTTGATATGAATTTATTATGGATAATATAAACCATGAAACTATATCAAACAATTGATTGTAAGGCATAGTAAGATGCTTATGAAAACTGTGGAGTGGATAAAATATATCCCTTCATCCCACAATAAAAAACCTATGCAGTGTGAAGCAAAATGCCACACTTAGGATAATAAGACATAGGAAAATAAATATTAAAATGTTGAGTGGAATGGTAGAGCCTAATGGGGATCCAACCACTTAAAAAAAAGAGTAACGCGCCATGAGACCTACCCCTGAGGTGGTGAGGAAATGGTCTTTGAAACTAAAATATGCAAATCAAGATAATCCCATGTATAAGCATTTGTTTATTTTGCTCAATTTAGTCAATTTGGATCAAACCAGACAAAATTGGGGCCATAATAGCAATAGAAACAGGCTTTGCAAACGGATAAAAACAAGCAATAACTGGGCCAGCATAATGTTGGG
>JAAEPP010000663.1 GCA_024232495.1 Flavobacteriaceae bacterium | reverse complement strand
TCAAGGCCGACACAGCCGGTCTAAGCACATTCGATCCAGCAAGCGACACTGTAGCCAGAGTCACGCTAGTGGACACCACAACGGACCTAACGAACCAGTCAGCAGGTGGTGTTGGTATGTTCCAAGCCTCTGTGAGGGTTCAGGACAGCAATGGTGCGGCACTTCAGGGTGCTAGGATCAATGTAGACGGGACAACACTGTCGCTCACTACGGGCGTCAATGGTGAGGTGGTATTTAATCTGGACAGCGGGGTCTACCTGCTGAACCTGTTACCGCCTGCCAACTATGATACACCTACGGGTCAGGTCTTGACGATAACATCAAGCGACCCAGCACAGACGGTCTTTAGCTTGACAAGCACCTCACCTCCAAGCGGTTGTGATGTGCCTTGGATTGGCTAGAAACTACGGTAAACCACAGCCCCTGAGCGTTCAGGGGCTTTCTTTTTTTGTTAAAGGATTTCTTTAATGGCTTCTATTACTTTGAACCTGTCCAGTCTGGCAGGTCAGTCGGGGTTGACTCTCGACATTAGGAACGCCCGTCACCGAGAGGTGATCGAAACGGGTGTTGCCCTCACAGAGACATCGACGGGTGTTTTTGAGGGAACTAGCGTGGATAGCCTTGGCGGCAATATCTACATCTTGGATGTCAGAAGCTCCGGCGGCTTACTGCTCAAGAAGCTGACCTATAGGTCGGCACCTGTGCCTGCCACTCATGGCGATGGTCACCTTCCTTCTGGACAGGATGGTCATGT
>JAAEPP010000662.1 GCA_024232495.1 Flavobacteriaceae bacterium | reverse complement strand
TATATTTCAG
This sequence comes from Flavobacteriaceae bacterium, assembly GCA_024232495.1. GTDB lineage: Bacteria > Bacteroidota > Bacteroidia > Flavobacteriales > Flavobacteriaceae > Marifrigoribacter. Next base: position 717 of record JAAEPP010000662.1, on the reverse strand, counting down.
CGATACTAGCAGCTAGTACAGTGATGAAGACGATGACAGGCTTGACAGGATCCCTTAACTTGTGTTTGGTGATGGTTTTTTTCTTATTTGTTTGTTTAATATATGGTTAATACTATTCGAGTCATATAAAGCATGACAAAATATAGCCTAACCAAGAAGGGTTACGTTGTAAAAAAAAGAACTAATGTGAAAAACCTTCCGTGTTACTGCTTTCAGTACTCTGGTATATCTTAAAAGATATTTTGTGCATATCTAAAACGAAAATGACAACGAAATTGAAAAAATCTTGTGACGTCACAAAAAATGCTGACGTCAGCAAAAATGAAGACGTAAGCAAAAATAATAATTGAATACATCATTCGAAAGCTTAAGAAATGCGCTTTCAAATAAGCTTAAGAACATCAAAATTGCATGGCTATACTTGAAGTTATGATGGATTTATTACAATTTTTGCCTATTTTGATTACGTCATCAATCACGTGACAACTAGGCAAAATTTTTTTGGTCCCATCTTGGATTCTGAATCGCCATACTCGAAAGTCTAGGAAACCATTGAAATCATCTGGGTTCGGCTTGAAATCAGATTTTCACAGCCATGGCCCTGCCTATACAAAAACACTACAATAAGTAGTAAAATAGAAATATCAGAAATAAACTACTACTTCCTATTTCAAGATCTTCGTCAGTATAACTTTTGTAACAATAACATGCTTATGT
>JAAEPP010000661.1 GCA_024232495.1 Flavobacteriaceae bacterium | reverse complement strand
TCTGAACAAACGTTCTTCTTGCTGAACCCTACACCCAAACAAGACGATCTTAATGGCGTATTTCCTAAAAACAAGAATAGTCATTGAATGGAAACCTTGATCAACATTATATAGACCAAGCTAGGTCCTAACATCGGCAATGTTTATAACAATAGTTTATTCGCAATCATTTCAGATATGCTAATTGTTTTCCAGTATATCTACTGAGGCAGTCAAAGTTACGTATATGCAGATGGAGCCTAAAGATCATTTAAGTTACCCCAGGCATACTGTTATCTGAACTAACCTTTCTCTCCCTGCAGTCTACCGACCAAAGGAGAGGACCTTAATGGCGTATTAACCATTGAATAGAAACTTTTATCAACATCGTATAAACCAAGCTAGGTCCTAACATTGCACATCTTTATAACTGTAGTTACTTCCCCATCACTTCAGATGTATTAATTGTCTACAAGTATATCTACTGAGGCAGTCAAAGTTACGTATATGCGGATGGAGCCTAAAGATCATTTAAGTTACCCCAGGCATACTGTTATCTGAACTAACCTTTCTCTCCC
>JAAEPP010000660.1 GCA_024232495.1 Flavobacteriaceae bacterium | reverse complement strand
TATTATAAAAAAAATCGATAATTTTTAGAAAAACCTGACTATAAAATTTGGAAAAAAATTTTGTAAAAAAGATAAATGTTAAAATGGCTATAAATTCACTAATATTGACCATAGAGAGCTCATTTGATGCACATTTTGCTTAGAATGATCTATAGAATAATAATATTAAATTTGAACAAATTTTGAATTTTTTCGGCAAAATATCAAAAAAATATGTAAAAATGAATTTAAAAATTATATGCAACAATTTTTGAACAAATATCAAATGGACCAAAATATTTTTTATCAAAAGATTGATGAATCTATTTTTAATTATAAGATCACTAGTTCAATTATTTTTACCCTCAGATAAATATTAAAAAAGATATGACTAAAATAAATTGAAAAATAGTCGAAAATATAAGTAAAATACATTGAAACAAATTTTGATCGAAAAAAATATAAAAATTTTGAAAATAAATTTAAAGTAGCTCATTTTATAGATCTCAATGAGAGCTTTCAAAATTGATATTTGGATTTAATTTTTGATAAATATTCATGTTTTTAGAGCTATTATAAAAAAATCGAAAATTTTTAGAAAAACCTGACTATAAAATTTGGAAAAAAATTTGGGTAAAAAAGATAAATGTTAAAATGGCTATAAATTCACTAATATTGACCGTAGAGAGCTCATTTGATGCGCATTTTACTTAGAATGATCTATAGAATATAATATTAAATATGAAAAATTTTTGAATTTTTTCGGCAAAATTTGAAAAAAATATGTAAAAATGAATTTATAAATTATATGCAACAATTTTTGAACAAATATCAAATG
>JAAEPP010000659.1 GCA_024232495.1 Flavobacteriaceae bacterium | reverse complement strand
CCAGAATAACCCCATCTTATGCCAATAAAAAAAAAATTTAACCGTTTTTTGCATCATTCATACCATATTTGTAATCACAGACATTGTCAACTGCACTAGAGTCACGATTATTTGACCTACCATAACTCCAGTGCTAATTGAGATAATACTCTCAAATTTGGAGGGCATATTACTGGCAGCCCAATAAACAATTCCTGCTAAAATAAGCAGACTTATCTTTATGAATTTTTGTTTTATAGTATCATTTCGAAAATGTATGTCACAATTTTATAGCCCCCATAACTCCTGTATTAATTAAGATAATACTGTCAAAATTGGTGAGCTTATTACTGGCAACCTAATCAACAATTCCTGCAAAAAATTTGCTTTTTATTTTTCGTTTTATAGCGTAATTTCAAATCGCGACATATATTTTTTGACCCCCCGTAACTCCCATACTTATTAAGATAAGATATTCAGTTTTGGCAGAAATATTGCTGGTAACCGACTCAACAAATCCTGCAAAAATCAGCATCATTAACTTTTTAGTTTTCGTTTTATAGCGTAATGTCACAATCGTGACATACAAACATACAGACAGACAAGACAAATTTATATGAAGCTGATCTTTTGCAGGAT
>JAAEPP010000658.1 GCA_024232495.1 Flavobacteriaceae bacterium | reverse complement strand
ACTTAAATATCGAACAAAAACAAAGTGGTCTTCCCTCCAAATTTTGCATGACACTCAATACAAAAACCAACGAAAAGCTGCTACCACTAGGGCGGGCTGCAAAATTACTCTTTAACGGCCATATATGGTCTTGGTCTGTCATCAAAGCTTGCAACCAAATTTGCTTTGTTTTCCTTGAGTCTACGGAAGGAGATTTCATCCGCATGACATGAAACGAAAATATTTGATGCACATAGTGATTTTACGTCATCAAAAGGGAATACATGGCCACTTTGAATCAGGGAGATGCTTTAAAAACATTGCGCATGCGCACGATGACGTCATTGGATTTCACTGTAATCCTTCGTCGGAAAATCATTGAATTGTGCCCCCCCTATGAGTTCCTACCCACGACGCCCCTGCAACCTATAAGATTATAATTGCTTTCTATACGTAATTTCACTCGATTCCAATAAAGAACTTTCGGTTCATTCCACTCGGCATGGGTGTATCGTATTTATTACAGTGGTTCACTTTGTATTT
>JAAEPP010000657.1 GCA_024232495.1 Flavobacteriaceae bacterium | reverse complement strand
TGATGTCCCAAATTACCCTAGTATAGGCCTAAAAAAGGTGCCTAATGCCCGCCCTTCACATCATCCCATCGTTTATCACCCAACACAGTTAAATAAACTAATAAAGCACACCTCAAAGCAATAATTACAGTGATGATGATTGGTCTACACTATTTTAACTTACCAAAGCAAGGAAAGTTTTAACTACAATAGCCAAGCCAGAGGGCAACGTTCTTTCACTCTTCTCACTTTGCAATTCAATTTTCAAAATTGTGCCAATCCATCATTTTGATCTAGCCTCAGGAGGAAACTGTGGCCTCGTTCTAGACATTTTAAGTACCGAACAATGTTGAGAAATGAAGGTCAAGCTGCTCGAGAAGGATCTAGTCAGCAAGAGCAGCGAGAGCAATGATGAATAAAACTCAAATTCAACGCAACTTCGACTTCTTCTAACTATAACTTTAGAAAACCGATTTGCAAAGATTTTCTTATTTATGGATGTAACCCCCAGGCAGATTCAAACTTCGCAAAAAAACTCAGAAAAATATATCATAATAGCAAATCTATGTCTTATCTAAAAACAAATCTGCTTCAAAATAATCATTATTGGCTTTGATAAAATCGTCATCTTTCTTCGGTATAAAATCTCAAAAATTCACTTTACATAAACAATCAGTTAACTTTACATGTACACTCTTTTTTTTTTATAAGAATATCTAATTTTTTTCTGAGCCTCAATATTCTTAATTTTTTGCTATTTTGAGCCTCGGAATATTCTTAAATTATTCTTACAGCAGAAAACACGTATATAGCAATAAATTGTTATTATTGTCATAAATGCCAAAAAAGCACACCTACAGTAT
>JAAEPP010000656.1 GCA_024232495.1 Flavobacteriaceae bacterium | reverse complement strand
GCAAATACTCTCATAACAATATTAAAAAAATCTAACTTATTATCTCAAATTATATCTTATATAAGACCATTATCAAACCTACAATTGCATCATAATATTAAAAAAAGAGAGATTTGAAAACTTTTACCGGGTTCATTAATAAGCATGAAATTGCATACGCATTACCCGATTTATTAGGAAATCTAAAAAAGATACAGCTTTTAATACTTCATCCGTCCCAGTCAGTTTTTTTCAAGGGTTATTTTTGTTTTTTTACATTTTGATCTAGCTTTATTAGTTACTGATCTGTAGGAGATTCACTATTTTCTTCTTATATTGCCATTGGAAGTAAATTACCTAAGATAGCAAAAAATATGTTAGAATGAAAAGTGATAGCACTTTTACAGGCTTTTCAGTGTCAAGGAAACAGATAAAAAATTATTTTATTGATCAAAGGTCGATTCTAGCCTTAAAGGTCAATTAAAGGTCATCAATTACCATTTATGCTAATGTTTTGTGTTTAGCACTCTTTTTGGTATTTTTAAGAGATATATACTAATTTCTGATAACAAATTTGCATTATCTAGGCTTATTTCTTTCTAATATGGTAGAGTTTGTAATAATAGGACAACTCTTAATGATTCACGAATTTTCAAATTTAATTAAGTATATCAATTTCCTATTAAATAGTCGGACGTTATGTTAGTAATTTGATATACTTT
>JAAEPP010000655.1 GCA_024232495.1 Flavobacteriaceae bacterium | reverse complement strand
ATGTAAAGTTCTTTTTGCCCTATTGCAGAATTGATATTATAAAAAATAGATTTTGTTCCAGCCGACTGAGTAAATTTTTTATCCGCTGACCTGTATTTTTTATTTACAAGTACATCACCCTCGAAAGTATTAAAAACTAAATTAGTTACTTTTTTATTTTTTGATGGTTGCCAATACACTTCTTCTGTCCACCCTAATTCTATTGCAGTTGCTTGTGATATTTTTCTGCTTTCTAAATACTTTACAAGTTTATCAGATAGCTTAGTATAATTACGCCATTCCTGTACAGGTAGTTTATATTCTTTTTTTGTTTCTGCCTGTATATTATCTCTAACGCTTACGCTTTCACACCTATGGCAGTTTGCCAAACCTTTAGAAATGTTTACAGATAAATCTCTACTGCTTTTGTCTTTTGACGTATGAACGCAATTAGGGCATTTAGTTTTAGTTTGTCCGCTTGTCTTACCTCTTAGGTCTATGTCAAGCCATTCAATAAAATTTTTCATAATTAAATAATTCCTTTAACTCTAGGTGTGTTAATTTTATTTTGTGTTTGTTTTATTTCATCTTCCCAACAATTGCCATTTAAATAAGTCAATGGATTTTTTCTGTATTTAACTTCTGGGTTTGCTAAAATATAATTATGAATTGTATTTTTTATTTTTAGTTTATCATCGTCTTTTAATTTTTGCCATTTGATTTTACATTTCTTACTATCTACTTTTTTATTGTATGCATTCCAAAAATCATCAAAAGAGTAAATACTTGGTTTATTGTTTATTTGTTTATTGTTTATTGGTTTAACTATATCATCAGTGCTTTGTATAGTGCTTTGTATAGTGCTTTCACTTTGCTTTGTATCGTGCTTTATAAATGCTTTGTCGAGTGCTTTGTACAGTGCTTTGTCATATTTTGATATAGCAATTATGTTAGCTGAGTATTGGTTTTTGCTTTTTTGGTGTAATATAATAAAACCCCAATCTATTAAATCGTTTAAGGCTTTCATATAAGTGCTATGTGATTTAACACCTATTGCCTCCATAGTCATAATAGACGGCAAACCAAACTTCTCTTTACCTCCTAATCTATTGCAATGTTCACAAGCAAAAAAATAAATAGCCGTATGTATTGGCTTTATCTTATCTGGGTTTTCAAACGAAAAATCAAACCATTGCCTTGAAAGTTCATAACCAGTTAACCTATCCATTTTGTGCCTCCTTTGCTTTATTTATTTCAGTTCGTAAAGTTTTAGCAAATTTGATAGCAGTTGAAATATCTAAACCAATAACTTGAAAATCATCTAAATTTGTAGAGTCCTCAATTCTAATGGTTATGTTATCTCTTTGGTTGTGAAAAACCTCAATTTGCGGTGCGTAGTCTGTGTGTGGGTTTTCTTCTTGAAATAGTATTCTATGTTTTGACATATCAATAAAGGTTTTAAGTTCCAGTAAACTATTTAAATTAAAAAACCTCTTTAAGTCGGTGCAAAGTTTCGAGTTGGCACGTTCCTAAAGAGGCATTAATAATGTTTTATGTTAGTTATAAAACTCGAACTAAATAACTATTTAACAAATATAATAATTCTTACAATTCTTTTAATGAATTTATAAATATATTTTTTGTTTCAATATCTTGAGCACAAATATTTAAAACAGTGTTTAATAAAGTGCTTTTAATGTTGTCATAACCTTCTAATCCGTCTTGCTGAGTTAGTACATCTTTATTAGAAAATATTGTACTAAACTGCTCCCAATCACCAAATGAAGTAAGCATTAAGTCTCCTTCTTTTTTATTATGCCCAACCATCATAAAATAGTCGTCTTCTGTTAATGTTTCTAAATATTTATTTGCTTCGTTATAAAAATCAAGTCTATTGTTCATTGTTATATTTTTTAGTTAATATAAATATACGCTTGTCCTCCTATTTTTTTTGATGGTTTAGCTAGCAAATGGATATTGTCATTTTCATCATAAATTTTATTATTTATATTTAAGTTGTTTTCTTTCATAAATGAAACAATATCTTTATGCTGGCAAGGTAGATTGTAATAACCATTTTTGTGTTTTTTTAATTTTACGCATTTTTTATTAATAAAACTTTGTGCTTTTAAATCATCTTCTTTTACAAACGTACCATTAATCATTTTACCTTTTCTGGCCTCTATTACTTTTAAAGCATCTTCTATGCAGTCTTCTAAACGATAGCCACATAATTCTGACAAGTTCACAAGAACTACAAACGCATCTCCTAATCCATCTTTTATTTCTGGCTCATCAGATTTTAATATAGCTCTACCCGTTTCACCTACCTCTTCTATAAGTTTTACAAATTGTGTTTTTGGGTCTCCTTTAGAATATAAGTCTCTATTTTTTGCCCACTCTCTTACTCTTTCAAATTGTGTTTTCATAATTTTTTATTTTTAATTTTTATTTATAAACTTCTACTTTTAATCTAGTATCTGGATTGTACTCTGCTATTTCTATATCTTTATAATTAAAATCAGTAAACTTTGTCATTTTCTTTATTATAGGTAATTCTCTTTTTTTTCTGTTAGCATAAACAGAAGCCTTTGAAACGTGTCCTTCATAAATATGACAATCAGCAGCATTTATTACTACCTCCCCAGCTTCTAAATTTAACTCTTTACATATAGATAGTAAAATTATAGAATACATTAACATATCATAAGGCAAACCAATAAATAAATCTAAAGAACGCATAGAAACAACTATATCTAATTTATTACTATAGCCAACTATTTGAAAAGAATAATGGCAAGGTGGTAGATTCATTTTGTCTATATCTAAAGGATTCCACATTAAATATAAATTTCTTCTGCTTAGCTTGTTTTTTTTAATATTATTAATAAGGTTTTTTATTTGATTAATCCCATTAAAATCTATTAATTGCTTTCCATAAATAGGACCTAGTTCACCATTTTTATCAGCCCATTTATCCCAAATATGTACTCCATTTTCATTCAAATATTTTATATTAGTTTTACCCTCTAACAACCATTGGGTCTCTATAAAAGAGCTTTTTGGATATATTTTTTTACCAGTTACAACCGGCAATCCTTGAGATAAATCAGCTCTAATTTGTGCGCCTGTTATTTTTCTTACTTTAGAATTTCTAGAGGCCTCTCTTTTTCCTTTCCTACAAACGTGGCTTATAAGTTTACTATAATTTTCTTCAAATAAATTATTTTTGCTCATTTTCTTTGTTTTTAAAATTATTCAATGAACCAATGTAAGCACAAGCATCAAGTAGGTTATCTTCTTTATGAGAGTTAGACTGTCTTGCTAATTTTAAAGCAATTAAAACATTATAGCAATCTTCTGTAGTTATTTCTTTATTGCTCATTTCTGATGCTATACGAGCAGTTTTACTCATGCAATCAATAAAATCACCGTATTGTCTTGTTTTTTCTTCAGTTCTATTGCTTACAATATCATCTGCAGCTTTTAATATATTCATAACTATTTTTTTAAATTATTTTTTTTTGAAAAATCTTCAATGTCTTTATTTACTTTATTTAGCGCAAATATGTTGTTTTCATTATAAAATTTATTTCTTAATTTTAATAACCATTCTAAATATTCTTTTTGTGATGTTGTCATAATATTTTAATTTGTTTACTTAAGCAAATATAGTATTTATTATGATATAAAACAAAAAATATAATATATTTTATGATTTATTTTTATAAAGGTTAATAAATTCTTTTACTCCGTAATCATTAAACACCTCAGTCATATAATTGTACTTTGGGTTTAATTGCTTAGCAAATTGCAACATCTTTTTATAATTACATTCTTGCCTTGGTTTAGGTAGCTTAAACCCTTCGTATTTAATTTTATGCATCTTACTTCTTAAACTTGAATAAGTGCGCCCTAAATCGTGTGCTATTTCCTTAACCTCTTTTTTGTTAAAATTTTCATTGTAATATTCTATTTCTTCAAGTGTGTATCTTTTTCCCATAATTAAAATATAAATAATAGTAAACTAAAAAACATTAATACTAGCCATATAACCACGCAAGTAATAACAAATATTAACGCTATTTTTTCTGCTTGTTTTATTCCTTTCATTGTAGTCTAATTAATGAGTTATCAATAAAATTCTCTTTATCTATGTTGTACTCTTCTTTTAATACTTCTAGAATATCTATAAAGCCTTTAGCTTCTGCTGAGCAACCTGTTTTGTCTTCAAGTATTGCTAACATATCACTTGTGTATCTGTCGCATAGTTCTGGCACACTGCGTCTATATCTAAAGTTCTGCATTTTTAAATAGATTATTGATTGAACAAAATCATTAACAGGTTGGAATATTGTATTATGGTCGCTCATTTTAAATTTGATTTTTTAATAATTTTTTTACTGAAATATCTTTTTTGTATTGCTTTAACTTCTTCAGGTGTTAATTTGTATCTAAAAGGCTTTATTAACTTTTGCTTTGTTATTATACACCTTACTTCTGTATTGTCATCTCTAAAGATAAAAAACTCGTTATGGTCTATTAAACTATTTACTATTGTCATAATAATACTTTTAATGTTTGTTTAAGCAAATATAATATTTATTATAACAATTACACAAAAAAATATAATAAAAATTTTAATTTATTTCTATTTCTACATTTTCAACCTTAGATTTTCGGCTCTTTATGGTAATAGAATTAACTATTTTGTAGTTATCATCTTCAAATATTACATCTTCTATCAACTTAACCATAGCAACGCAATTAGACGCATCTAACGGACGTGTTTTAAAATTAAATAAGTATGTAACACTATAAGAGTTATCTTTACTTAAAACCTCTTTAAATTGGCTTTTAATAATTAATTTGTATTGGTCTTTTATTTTTTTACGCTTAGTCCAATGTACGCCAGAATAGAAAACATTTAAGCTAACTTTTGGCAGTCCGGTTAATATTATTTTATTCATTTAGTTTATTTAAAGCATTAATATATTTATCTCTGGCCAACTCTTGTGTATTGTACCGGCCTAAATTAATTTGTTTTTTATTGATTGATATTGAGGCCCTCCATTTTTTATTTATCTTATCATAAGAAACACCGGTGTATTTACTTGTTTTGTTTTTTACGTCTTTAGATATATTTAACCGGTTTGTTATTAACTGCAAATTAATTAACCTGTTATCTGTTTTTATGTTGTTTATATGGTCCACAACTAAATTAGACGGTCCGGTTTTCAAGAAATTAAAAGCTACTAATTTATGTATTTTAAAATTTTTACTTTTTTTATCCTTATAAAGAACTACATTTAAATAACCTTTACTATCTGGCCGGCCTTTTAATATTCTTTCCGGTTTACCTCTCCATTTTATAAAGCTTTTTACTCGGCCTAAATTACTTACTTGATAAAGGCCCTCATAACCTTTTACATTTTTAAAAACTTCTTTCATAATAATAAAAAACCTTTCAATGCCACCGCCAAGTATTGCAAAGAAAGGTTTTAAAATTAATGTCGTATTCTTGGCGGAATTACTCCAACAATATACGATTATATTTCATATTTCTGTAATAGTTCGTTAAAATAGTTATGGTCAAACTTAACACCGTTGTCCTCTAAAAATTGCCTATGTGTTATCAGCAACTTAAACATAAATTGTTGTTTATCCCCGTACTTAATGTGATTTTTTCTAGTTAGTGCCATTAAGTTTTCTATTCTGTCAGTACCACCACGCCCACGCCCAACGATATGGTGTAAGTCAACTGCTGGTTCTCCGCTAATCTCACAAGCAATAAAGTCGCTAGGAGTATATCCCAACGACTTTAAATAAATTTTCTTATAACCTACCATATTAAAACGGTAAATCTTCTGCTTCAACTTCTGCCTGTGTTTTTAAAGGTGGTGCTATTGTTCCGCCCTCAGTTACAAAAGAGTCTATACGCCAACCTTGTATAGAATTAAAATACTTTACTTCGCCTTGT
>JAAEPP010000654.1 GCA_024232495.1 Flavobacteriaceae bacterium | reverse complement strand
AGGAATATAAATAAACAACAAAATGATAAAAGAAATATTAAACATACTAAAAGCAGATGACTTCATCATTGGAGATGAAGTCATAGACATAGCAAAGGGCAAGTACGAAGCACCTTTAAAACTAAAAGAAATTAAAAACTACGTAAAAAGAAATAGATAATGGCTACTACTAACAACCAACAGACTTACAGGATAAATATAGACGCAGCAACAGCTACAGCTACGGTAAGAGACCTTAGAGGTCAAATAGTAGCTACACAAGTTCCAGTACAAGAGCTTAGAAGAGAGTTTGGTAATTTTGCAACGACAGTTAACGCAACTCAATTTAACAGGTTTAATGCAGAGCTAAGAAGAACAAGAGCTAATGTTAATCAGATGAACAATAGTATGCAGGGTGCTTCAATGGCATCAGGTAGTGCTTCTGCTTCTGTTATGGAGATGGGTAGAGCTATATCTGATAGTAACTATGGTATTCAGGGTATGGCAAACAATATATCTCAGTTAGCGTCTAACCTTGTGTTTACCACTAGGGCAGCAGGTGGGTTTACAGCAGGTATGAGACAGCTTTGGACAGCTATGATGGGACCATTGGGTATTCTTATAGCTATACAGACTGTTATTGCTGTT
>JAAEPP010000653.1 GCA_024232495.1 Flavobacteriaceae bacterium | reverse complement strand
AGATTATACATTGACCAATACATTCTTGGGATATATTTTGGATCATTTTGATTGTTATCTAAAACAGGATAGACTGTCTTATTCAGCATAATACTTCACATTTAAAGGTAGTCTGATAAGTCACTTGGTAAGTAATGACCTCTAAAACCAGGCATAGTCATCCTCCGCGCGCTTCGGAACGATGCTTTCGTAAGTAGATGTATATCTCAATTAAAAACTAGCCCCATTTATTACATACATCATACTGTATTATCAAAGAACCCCACTGAAGATAAACTTCAATGGCTTATGTATCTTTATCAATGTATTGTTTTTAGAATTCTGCCTAGAATAGTTGATTATTATTTTGTAGAAATTGTACTCAATACGATTAACAAACACAGTAAATGTCAGCTAATCTAATAATAGATAACCCCAATGGAAATAGGCACTAAGGGATTTTGAAAATTAGATAACAAGTGTTTTAAGTTCTCTTAAATAGTAGTGTACTTTGTTGTTGAAAATATACTTAAAAGATAAAGAAACACTCAATTTCAGAAGAATATAAAAGATTTTTCAGTTTGGTTAATTTATTAAAAGATAACCCCAATGGAAATAGGTCCTAAAGGTTTTTACACATTAATCAATGAGTGTTTTAAGTCCTCTTGAATAGTAATTCACTTTTTTGTAGAAAATATACTTAAAAATATTAAGAAACATGGGATTTTAGAAGAATATAAAATATTTTTCAGTTTTGTTTT
>JAAEPP010000652.1 GCA_024232495.1 Flavobacteriaceae bacterium | reverse complement strand
TGAAAGGTATAAAAGAGCAAAATTGTGGTTACCTCACATTAGCAGTTCAAGGTAGTGTCAGCAATTTAAATTCAAAAGTTGGTTAAAATTTTAATTTCTGAGAATCAAATAAGTCATAACACTTTTCTGTGAATCTAATAAATAAATAATAACTCATAAAGAAACAAGAAGAGCAATTACCTGGTTACTAAAAGGAAATCAAAATCCAAAATCGTTTACAACAGTGAGCCATTTCCGTTTGTTCAACAAAGTACAAGATTTCTGCTTAGTCATTGTTATTCATGAAAAGTTATCCTTAAACATTTGATAGCTGAACGAATGGTTAACACAACAGACTCTTTAAAAAAGAACACTGTCTTTGATGCTGGTATGTAGAATATTCCCTTTGAAGATGTATTCATCAGCTCAATGAAATGACCTTCAATATATTTTCGTATTCCCCACCAATACTTTTTCATGTATTAAATGATATTCAAAAATAAAGTAACCACCAAAATGACTCACAGTTCATACATTTTTCATGCTACCACATTTGCCAGCTCAATTTCACAGCAACTCTTTCAATCTTTTAAACTCAGAGTACACCCAGAACTTATTCAAAATAACATGTTTTTATAACGGTAGCAAATCCAAAAGTTTTCAAACATTACACTAAATTTGCCAATCGTGGTAACCACTTAATATGCTCTTCTTGGTTCTAAGAAACATATTTCACCTTGGCACACTCTTTACTATCTTTTTCAAACAGGTTAATATACAAAATAACTTTCATCAAATAGTAAGAACCTGAAATTTTTAAAGTAACCACATTTTGGGCTCTTAAATTCCCGGATACCCCAAAATTGCTCAAATTCTAAAATAACAAACTTATCCCCAGCTTTTTGCAAAATTTGGTAACCTTATCTTACTTGAGTTAACTGCTATACGCTGTTGAAGTTGCGAGATAAGGTAACCACTACTAGGGTAACCACTTTTTTGTGCTCTCAAAAGAAAGACTTATAACTCTTGATTCAGGGAACCATTTAAAACGGTTCTTTTTGGAAAAGTTTGGGAATCCTATAATCC
>JAAEPP010000651.1 GCA_024232495.1 Flavobacteriaceae bacterium | reverse complement strand
GAGACATTTCGTACCATCTGATGTACTAAAACAATTGTATCATGCTTTTGTATCCCCGAACGTAAGCTACGCTGTTATAAATTGGGGTAATGCCCCAAAGTGTGCAATCATAAAACTGAATAAAAGTCTTAAAAAAGCAGTTAGAATTATAACGTTTTCGGGTTTTAAAGTAAGCTCAAACCTTTATTTACAAAGTTAGGTATACTAAACTTTGAAAATATTTATAAGTTAGAAGCTGCTAAATTTATGTATGACATTAGTAACAACAGTTTAGCATCCCCCATAAGTGGCTTATTCCAAAAAACAAAAACAAGACACAACTACAAAACCCGCCAAGCTACCAAAAATGAATTTTCCTTTCCTTTGGTAAATACAGAATGTCGAAAAAAGTCTATTGCTTTTAATGGCATTAAAATATGGAATGAAATTCCACTCGAAATTCGCTCAATGTCAAATAAAGCATTATTTAAAAGAAATCTTTTTCAATGGTTACTACAAAACTCTTAAAAAAATATCCAAATTTTGCAAACCTTTGAACCCGTCTCCCCTTCCCCTCTTTTTACTCTGTTTTTCTTTATTTTCGTATTTTTTTATTTTTATTATATATTGCTGTTATGTTCTGTTCAAATTTTCAATTCAAATCTTGTAAAATGATTTACGTAATAATTCAATCTATATGCGTGCAATAATTTTATTTAACTTTAGCTTCAAACTTGTTTATTCTTAACAGTTCATATAAAAAAAAAGGGCACTGGGCTCGAAAACCTTTATGGTTTATCTCAGTGTCCTTGACAACATATATTGTAATTTTATTAATAT
>JAAEPP010000650.1 GCA_024232495.1 Flavobacteriaceae bacterium | reverse complement strand
ATAGAAGCATTAGGCTCAAACAATCCCCTCATGGTGTTGCGTTTCTTGCTTTTCTTTGGCGTAACTGCTTCAACAAATTCATTCATAGCTTTCCTTTTCAATCCTTTGGCAGATGAATTTGCAGCTTCTTTCATCACAGTTTTCAGATTCTCTCCTGCAATCATACGTTTAATTGCTTTCTTTCCTTGCTTTTTCAACACCGGTTTAACAATCTTTTTCACAACCCTGCCCAGTTTTGGTCCCATTGATCGTATAACTCGCTTAACTATAGGTGTAGCTTTTTTGATAATTGCTCCAACACCCCTTCCACGCTGTCTCGTGTAGAGATATGGAGCTGCCTTGTAAACAGGATAATCATACATGTTTTCTTCTGAAGTGAAGTAGAAATGTCGGTTTTGTCTTGTAAAATCTTATTGGTATTCCAAGTTCATTCAACACGTCTATATTGAACTCGTTGATATCGTTGTATAATAATGAATAGTAGAATACGTTTTCGAATTCCACCAAATTTATAGTATGTTTGGTCACTTTTAGAGGAGTAAATCGTAATAATGGCGTGCTAATGCTACCTACTACTCTGTAGTCTAGTAGTGAGCAATATATAAACATATTCTTCCCTTTTGCATTAATTTGAAAATCTTCATCAGCAACTACATCCGTTGTTCTTTCAACTGCCTTAAATTCGAAATAAGATAACGGTTTTCCAAGATGTTCACCAACATATGGACAAGGTGTCCATCTCACATCTCTGTAATATACATAGTTCATCATACCACTATACTCTTCAACATATTCCACAAACCCGAGTAAGCTACACAAGTTCTTACCTAAACAAACTCGTTTCACATATTTTGGGAAAGTTATCTTGATTTTGGAGTCAACAATTAAAAATTCTGGCACTCCTTCATATGGCAATCCAACTGATTGAATATAATTCTTGATGTCGTCTGTTTTTTCTTTTATACCAACATTCAGTAACGAAACTATCTCTCTCATTGTGAATTGTTGTTTACCCTTTGACAACTCTTTTGTTAAGCTATCTATAAAGACATATCTATCATGTTTATCAGCTGCAAGATTCCAATTGGTAGTATATTCATTTCCAAATTTCCTACGTAAATTTACATCATCAAAGTCAACCTTATTAGTACCAAGCTGAAAAAAACACGTCATTCTCCAAGTATCATCATAAGAAGCAGTTTTTTCCAATTCAATCCGATCACTTAACTCGTACACCATTTCAATCAAAGCCATCTCCCACTTTCCATGAAGATGTAATGATTCTTTAAGTTTGATTCTACGATCATCATCGAGTGAACATGACAAATAGAAATCGTCAACCATGTTGTTTAGTAAATATCAAGTCAATATGACACCTTTCTTCAAATTTATCTGATACGTCCTCTAGTGTTTCCCAATCGTAAATTTTTATTTCGATGGTTTTTATATTTGATGTTATCAACGGGAAAGTTGATGGGTGAATTGAAGCTTTATGAATAGTATTATTCTCAGAAATTACTATTCCCAATACAGGTATAACATCCTTGCTCAAGATTAAGTCGCAACAAACAGCAAACACCTTTTGATTTATATTCTTTTCTTTCCGAAATAATGTACAACCAGTCATGCTACAAACTTCAACATTTTTTAATAAGGTTGGAAAATTTACAAATCTATTATTTAGTGTTATATTCATATCACAGGTCTTATTCTTACAGTTATTGAGGTTTCACCAATATATTGTTTTGGTGAGTAGAATGAAGTAAGTTTCACAGGATTACCCTCATCATCTTCCAGTCGTATGGATATCTGTTGAAATTGTAGTTTTTCCACAGGTGTAAATATAATATTTTTCGGAGCAAAGTATCTGACATATGTATCTAATTCTACATCATAAAATGATACTTTTCTCAAAACTCTCTGCTTCACAATACCACCAAGAAAGTTACTTTCCAAAAGGTCACACTTTATATTTATAGCCGCGTGTGGGTTTATGTGCACACCATCCTTTATTCTACTGAGACAATTTATTTTTCCACCAGTCAGCGAGTGACCGTTGGCTCTTTTCTTATAGATAATAAGATCTATATATTGAAGATTTTTTATACCATCTTTTCGTTTATAATTAGGATACTTGATGTAACCACCATTAAATTCTTCCAAGGTACCACTAATCTCATCCTCCAAACCAAGGAAATGTGCAAGAGGTCTTGAAAATTTAATTAAAAGGCTGCTGGTATACGTCAGATCATCTTTAATGATATAACCCAAAGATTTCAAATCATCTTTCATTTCAAAAACTATTTTCCCTTCTATTAAAGAAACAGTCAACATGTTTCGCAGTTCATATCCAAATTCAGAGAAATTCAGCAATCTATTATTGAATAAACGTTTGAATTCATAATAAATCAATGTATTATCTTTTTTTTCTATGATTTTCTTATCGAGAAAAATTCTCTCATAGAAAAATCCATCAGTACCCCAAGAGATGAGTTTCCCATCCTTGTCCGTTTTTGTAACGAATTCATTGGAAATCGAAAACCAATATTTATCTTGTAGACTTTCTTCACCTCGATCTGGTAAAGTCATCTGCAACAGTGCCATCTCCCACCTTTTTTTTGATTAAGATTAAACACATGTGGTAAAATAACAGTATAATCCACTAATTTCTTTCTATCAACAGTAAATCCCGAAGGAAGAACTAAGTCAAATTCTTCATCAATCATATCGCTTCCAATTGAGATTCGTCAATCCACTCATCAAACTGTGGTGGGTAACCCCTCCATCTGATTAAATAGAAGTTTTTACCTCTCCGCCTTTTCTTTTTAAGAATTTCATCCACAACAAAAGTTTTTGGAAGAGACACGCGTTGCAGCTCTTCTTTATAGAAACGATCATCTATCTCCTCATCTTGCAGATCTTTAATTTTGTACATTACTGGATATCTTTCTTTAAATACTTTGCTAATCTTGAATATTTCTTCCGTATAATTTTGTAAATATCCTTTCTTAAACATTCTCTTCTTCAAGCTTAATCTGACATAATCTCCAATTCTAAAGACTCTTTTGCTTTTCCTCGACTCTTTCTTGAACAGCTTTTTTCGAACAGTATCCACATTTTCGGGGTTAACTTCGGAAGGTCTCATACCAATAGACCTGTGATATGTATTATTGTAAGAATCAACAAAATCTTGTAGATCATCAATATACCTTAGCGTATTTTTAGCTGTAAAGTATCTATACATTCTTCCTTTAAATGTTCGATTAAATCTCTCAACTATTGCTGCTTTAGGTTCATTATTTGCTGTGTAGAAATCGATATTGTTTTTCTTTAACAATTCTTGAAAATCTTTATTTATAAACTCACTACCTTTATCAGATCGTAACTTTTTAGGCTTCCTTTCTTGCAAAATATTTTTAAACGCATTAATAATCTCTATTGCAGTTTTTCTCTTGAGTGGTTTTACCCATGCATATTTACTGAAGGTATCAATACAACAAAGCAAAAATGTCACACCATCATTTTCTTTTTTCAAATAAGTCATATCAACGAGATCACATTCCCAAAGATAGTCAATATTGTTTGTTAGAATCCTCTCACGAAGAAAGGTCTTCCTACTTGGTTTATGTAATGTATATGCAAGACTAGTTTTACTCCATTTTTCAACATCCTTCCTCTTTAAATTAGGAATTAATTTTTTAAATTCTCTTTATGCTTTATCTAGACCTCCGAGAGAACCCGGAACAGAAGGGTCAGAATATAACTTTTCTAAATTCATATTAAATCAATCAATAACTCCAACAGTTTATCATTTGAACATCTCTTCTTTTTTTTCTTCTTTCGTCTCCTCATACATTCTTTTATAGTATTTTTCTCTCCTTTTTTCTTCCTTGGTCTGGTATGTTTTTTTCTTTTTTCCTGACTTTCAATCATTTGAGTAACTTGCGGTATTTCCGTGATATTTCCTTTTTTCTTCCTTAGTCTGATATGTTTTTTTCTTTTTTCCTGACTTTCAATCGCTTGAGTAACTTGTGGTATTTCCGGAACCATGATCATCTTATCGTACCCCGCCATCCTTGCTGTTTCCAACATCCTTCACATATTTATAACTTATTTGACCTGAATACAATCATTGGAGCTTCATGTGGAAAAATATTTGTTGGAAATCGCATATTTTCATCAACCGATTGTGTAAAGTCACAGAGCAAGTATCCAAAAACTCTTGAAGTTGCGTCGTTGTAGATATTTAGAAATGTTTTTGGGGAAGCTGGCATGATTTGCTGGGCAAGAAACCTTATTTGACTTCTGTCTCGAGGATTTTTAAATAGAACTTGATATTGTGTATTGAGAGTTAAATTTCGCATTTCTGACCCTCTCGGGAAAGGATTTTGCATCATTACGATGATGTTTATATTCAAATGAGATCTCCCCTTTGTAAATAATTTCCCCAAATCTTTAAAGTTAGCTATTTCATGCATCAGATCATCAACAATGATAGTTAATCTTTTATCCGACCTCGCGATTTCTTCGTACAAGTTTTCAGGCAACTCAGTAATAAATCTACAATTCCCATCAAAATT
The DNA here is from genome assembly GCA_024232495.1 of Flavobacteriaceae bacterium. GTDB lineage: Bacteria > Bacteroidota > Bacteroidia > Flavobacteriales > Flavobacteriaceae > Marifrigoribacter. The sequence continues at coordinate 216 of JAAEPP010000650.1, read as the reverse complement.
TTTTTCAATCCTTTGAAATAGGTCTAGTTGATTCGTTCCCGAGATCCACATGAGGTTTGAATATTCTCTTCCATTTTCTATCAGATTTTTGTAGTTTCTTAATAAATTTTCCACCCACGTTGTTTTACCACTTCCACTAACACCAGATAATATAAGAGAAAAAGGTGCTTTAAATCTCAGATCATAACTCATATTTTTAACCAAATCACAACTCTT
>JAAEPP010000649.1 GCA_024232495.1 Flavobacteriaceae bacterium | reverse complement strand
GTCCAGAATGGTCCAGCATGAGTGCTTTTTGAAGGGCCACTGTGGGCCCTATAGAAATTGAATTTGTTTGTCCCCTACGTATTGCTTTCTACATAGGTTATGTGTTATAGCTGCCGAACACCATATAGCCGAGTGGAGGCCCCAAAAATGAAATACCAACAACTTGGGGCAATGTGCTGTGTTTGGTTCAACTTTTTTCCAATTCGAGACCTTATTTTTTATCTGACTCTGTCAGTTTCTGAGGTAGAGCGGTATTATTCGACGTGCTAATTCACCTGTCTGAATGGTTTGATGACCCTTCGTTTCGACTCGTTTAGGCGGATTTGAAAATTTGCCCGAAACTGAGGCTCAGATCTTATTTTTGGACTAGGGCGGTCAGTTGTCGAGATAGAGTTCTATTATTCGACGTGCTAATTCACCTGTCTGAATGGTTTGATGACCCTTCGTTATGACTCGTTTAGGCGGATTTGAAAATTTGCCCGAAACTGAGGCTCAGATCTTATTTTTGGACTAGGGCCGTCAGTTGTCGAGATAGAGTTCTATTATTCAACGTGCTAATTCACCTGTCTGAATGGTTTGATGACCCTTCG
>JAAEPP010000648.1 GCA_024232495.1 Flavobacteriaceae bacterium | reverse complement strand
TGATATCTCTAGCTACTTTTTGAAACTTGCCTTACCTTTGATTGAAAACTCACTGGCGTTTTTGTTCAACACATCCATTCAAACAAGCCAGTTTCCAAAAGTATGGAAAGTAGCTAGAGTTACCCCAATTTTCAAAGGTGGTGAAAAGACTGATAAATCGAACTATCGTCCAATATCAGTCCTACCTGTCATATCAAGGCTCTTTGAGAAACTTATTTTCGATCAACTGTATCAATACTTGAATGAGAAGGATCTTATCTCTCATAATCAATCCGGATTTAGGCGTCTCCATTCAACACTAACCTGTCTCCTTAAAAATACGGATGATTGGTACAGTGGGATGGACCTTGGTCAGCTTGTGGGACTAGTGTTCATTGATCTAAAAAAAGCATTTGATACTGTTGACCATACCATTTTATGTGAAAAGCTAATACTTTATAGTGTACAACAGAGTGAGCTTTCTTGGTTTCAGTCTTACCTATCAAATGGTAAAAAATTTTGTAGGATGAATGGCGTTTCGTCTGAACTTGGGGATATAAAAGTTGGTGTGCCACAAGGCT
>JAAEPP010000647.1 GCA_024232495.1 Flavobacteriaceae bacterium | reverse complement strand
TACGAAAAAGGGATAGAAGTTACGAAAAAGGATATGGATGCTATAAACATTAATGGCGACAAATTTCATCCTGAATGGAATTATACCATTGAAAATTCTGCATAGCCAATCATTTAGGTTATTAAATTACAGATCCTTAATAAAGAAGATTATTTAAAATCAAATTTATGCAAAGCACTCCATTTAATTAATAAAAATTTTATAACTAAAGAAGAATTTTATGATAATTATAGAAGCGGAGCTAGAATGACTAATTCTTTAATTAAAATGGGATTTAATAAATTAAAAAAATCTAGATTAACCAAAAATGCTGAACAGGATATTAAAGAACTTAAATCTAAAATTGAAAAATTACTTTTATTTAAAACAATTAACTGGAAATTAATTAATAAATATACAATTCAAATAAAAGAAAAGATTGAAAAATTAGGTAATGATAATTGGAATAATACTTTACCATATTTAAATAATTTTATAAATAAACTTCCCGAATTTTTTTCATTTAAAAAGACTAATAATAATATAACATTAACAAAGGAAGATAAATCAATATATAATAACTGAATGAGGCGTTTGTAAACCGCATAAAAATACTTAAATTAGATTAATTTTATATAATTATCTAATAAAGTGTAATAAAGTATGAGCATATTTGACTTTCAGAGTAAATTTCCAAATGAGGAAGCATGTAAAAAATATT
>JAAEPP010000646.1 GCA_024232495.1 Flavobacteriaceae bacterium | reverse complement strand
TTTAAATGTTTTACAAATGTTTCAATAAATAGCTTATTAATCAAAATAAACTATCCTAAAGAATTCTAATAACTGTCTCCCAACAAATTCAAACTCCATTCCGGGATTCAAATTACCTTTCATACTCACCCAAATAATATCACCATTATCAAATTCTCCTTTAAATCTCTCACCAACCATAATTGGTAAATCTGAGCCACCATCTGCAAACCATCCTTTTGTACACTCTATAACCATAACTTTTTATTTTAATTATTAATATATCTAAATATAAGAAATAAACTAATACAAACCAACTTAATAGTTAAAAATATCTCCAAATTCTAATACAAACATATTCTCACAATAATTACTAATACCTCTATTCAAATCTCCTTCAAACAAATCTTTCAATTCATTTATAATATCCTCATTATTTCTTCCTTTAAGCAAAATATGATCTTTATTAGCTTCCACTAATCCTTCTAAATCAAATTCGAAATTTACTTTTACTTTCATAACCTTTATTATTTAATTATTAATATACCTAAATATAAGAAAAATAATTGTAACTTACAACTTTATTTATAAGTATATCCTGTTAATCTTGTACCATACTTTCCAGCTAACTCTTTTAATTTAGATCCAACAGCAAAATCTACCATCACCATATTAAATCTCCTACTTCTTCCAGCCAATGAAATTGTATCTACTCTCTCTCCTATTTTCCTAATTGGTCTTTTTCCTGAAGTTGCAAATACTTTATAGTTATCATCTTTCTTATAAATTTCATAAGTAGTATCTTCTCCCCAAGTTTCATAGATATTGAAGTATTTACATTTTCCTGTTTTTAAATTTACTGTCCCTAAGGATGCTCCATAATTTGTAATCATAACCTTTATTGTTTTAGTAATTTTTTTAAATTGAAATACCTTTCAGTTCCTTTTTCAACATTCTTAAATTCTTCTAGTAATTGTTTTCTATAAACTAAAATATTGTGCTCTCTAGCTGTCATAACCTTTATTGTTTAATTAATATACCTAAATATAAGAAAAAATACAATAGGATCCAACTAATACTTTAAATAATTTAATCCTAATAGTACTATACACACAAGTAGAATTCCGGAAACAACCACTACCCTCTATTATTTAAGAAGGTAGCAATTTTATCATTCATTAAGTTTTCTAACTGATTAGCATGAGCTGCAGTTGAATAATCATCATTAGACCATCCAGTACCTGTTAGGGCATGATTCTGCTCTATGGAGACATCAAATCCTCTTGTATCAATCTGTCCTGATAATTGAGATCCTTTATAAGCAGTGTCAAATGTAAAATACTGATTATCTCTTTCTAATTCATCAATACCAAAAGTATCTATTACAAATTTTAGTACTGCTTTTAATTCCTCTCTTTTTAATTCTGTTTTTGTCATCTTTTATGATTTAATTACTAATATACCTAAATATAAGAAAAAAACTAATACAATCCAACTATTTAACTAATTCTTTTTGCTTATTTGTAAAATAACTTAATTTTTCACCACATAACACTGCTCCTTTTGTATTTTGCTCTCTAACTGCAGTTTCTAGCAAAGTAGACCAATATGATATTTTACCCCAATACCCATTAGGATACTTCTTTGTATTCTTAAACACTTCATCATTTTTTACTTTCATAACCTTTATTTTTTAATTATTATTAACTCTATACCATTTTCAGTCATTGCTGTTGTTACTTCTTCTCCCATACCTTTATTTTAATTCATTAATTACACCAACAAGTTCGTTTATTTTTAACATTAACATATGCATATTTCTAGCTGTAGGCTCTAGCATTGTTACTCTATCAAAACGAACATCCTTAGTTACTGTATCATTACTATCCCAAATTGATAATTCTTTTACTTTCATAACCTTTATTTTTTAAATTATTAATATACCTAAATATAAGAAGAAAGTTGCAATTAAGCAACTCTCTCCCTTTTTATTTTAACTATTCTTCACTAAAATTACCTCCACCATCACAATTGCTAATTAACTCTAATAATTTTTCATCAACTTCATCACTCTTAATAAATAATTTATTCATAACATCATCTCCCATTCCATAAAACATCTCAAAATTACTTAAACTTTTCACTTTTTCTCTCACATACTTTTCAACTTTTGCAATATTTGCTAAATCATACCCAAAAAAATACTCTACTCTTACATTTTTTACCATAACCTTTTATTTTTAATTATTAATATCTAACTTATCTAAATATACGAACTTTTAAGATACAAACCAACTATTATACTCAAAAATTTCATTTATTTCATTATCACTATCAATAATCTTCCATTCACCATCAATAAACAAATAATTAAATTCCTGCTTTTCTAAATTTGATAAAAATGATTCTAATGTATTATAATGACATATATCTATAGCATCTCCTCTCTTAGCATGATATGATTCAAAATCATCATTATATATACTAGATAAATCCCCTTCTGAAATTACATCATTAGCACATTTCTCATTGTTGAAATAAGTTTGCAGAGCTTCTCCCACTCCTCTTATAATATATCCATCAAAATGACAATATACTGATTTAACTGAATTATCTTTTTGTACTACTGAAATTGTTGATCTTGTTGCCATAACCTTTATTTTTAATTATTAATATATCTAAATGTAAGAAAAATAATTGTAACTAGCAACTTTATTCTAAACTCATTTCATAAAAAATATCTTCTAATTGTCCTGAATTAGTAAGTTGCTCTATATATAAACTAGCTTCCAAATCTATATCATCTTTAGCAATACTTGTTTCTAAGTAACTTTTTATAATAGGAAGTAGTATTTCATTAGGTTCAAACTTCTCCATTAATTCTGGATCTAACATTAGATTATCTAGAAAAGCTTCACTATACGTATAAGGAATTTCAATTGTAATTTTCATAACTTTTATTTTTTTAATTATTAATATATCTAAATATAAGAAATTTTATAATACAAACCAACTTTAATTTAAACTTTCTGTTCTAAAATAATATCTATATAACTTTTTTCCAGATTCATTATTATATTTTCCTTTTACTCTCCAAATCTTCCCAGATCTCATAGCTCTCCTTAAACAATCAGCATATTTCTTATTACTAAATATTCCTCCCCTAACAAAATCATATAATTCCTCCATTATTTCAGATTCTGTATATCCAGGATTTAATCTAATAAATTCACAAATCTCATTTTGATTAACTATTCTCTTTTTTCCGGACATATCTGGATAAGTTGACCATTTCTGACCTCCTTTATAATTCCAAAATACTTTTAGTGTTTCTAAATATTCACATTTTTTTTGATAATCCATAACCTTTATTTGTTTAACTATTAATATACCTAAATATAAGAAAAATAATTCTAACTAGCAACTATTTTCCCAATTTTCTCTAACTGAATTTTGTATTATCATTTGACTAGTAGGAGCAATCCCGAAAAAAACCCAATTTTCCTTTACATTAAATTGAGCTCTACAAAAATCCATAATATCTTCTGACCACATTAACTGCTTTCCGGAAGCATCTGTTACTGGGTGCCATACCTTTTGCCATCCATCTCCTAGGAAAGTAACCCAGGCCATTTCTCTATCTAATTCTATTCTAAACATAACCTTTATTTTTTTAAATCATATACTTTATCGTTACCATCAGCTAAAACCAAACAGTCCCCTGTATCAATAACGTATTTATCCATACCTGCATATTCAATGAGAGTACACTTAGTTTTTACCGGGCTGTTGTGTGGATAGTCTAATCCATCCATGTAAAACTCATCACCATCTTTTTTTTCTCTTAATACCATAATCTTTATTTTAATATTCTTTTTAATGTTTCTTGTTTATGTTGTTCAATCATTAAGCCATTAATCTCAATCAATATCTTATCATTTGCTCCTAAATCACCTGTTAATTGTGATTTTAATACATCAATTTTGTTTTGTATGCTCATAACCTTTATTGTTTTAATTAATATACCTAAATATAAGAAAAATAATTGTAACTAGCAACTTTATTTTTGTAAGTTAAATTTCACACTTAGTTGTTTGAACATCTGTTCATCCATTCCTGTCTGTTCTAGAATGTCCTGAACAGTTTCTCCATCTAATTCCATTTCATTAATTAACCCTATAATGTTATTAACGACATACTCTTTTAAGCTTCCTGATTCTACCATATTATTTATTTGTAAAGTAATTTATTAAATTCATTAGTTCACTATCCCCCAATAATCTTAGATTATATATCTCCATTCCTGAACAAACATCATCTCCTCTTCTCAAATATAAGAAGTAATCCTTATCCTCCTCATACCAAACCCTCTTCTTTAAAAGTACTTGAATCTCTTCAGCTACATCCATTGCAGCAATATCCCCATAAGCTCCAAAAGTAATACTTATAATACCATTTCCAAATTCTACCATAACTTTTATTGTTTAATTATTAATAT
>JAAEPP010000645.1 GCA_024232495.1 Flavobacteriaceae bacterium | reverse complement strand
TAAGTTATATGATCCTAAAGTAAAGCCAAATCTAAAAATGACTCCAAAAGAGTATAAAAATTCTACGGCTCCAAGTATTAATCATTTTTATGAAAAATTACTATTATTAAAAAATAAAATGAATACCGAAACAGGGAAAAAAATTGCTCAACAGCGTCACTATTTTATGGAAGAATTTTTAACGCAATTCTATGGAGAATGGGAAGGAAAATTTTAATTATTCTCCCGGAAAATCAGCTCTTCTTTTTTCTAAAAATGCAGTAGTTCCTTCACGAAAATCTGCGGTTCCAAAGCATTTTCCAAATTGAGACACCTCCGCATCGTAGCCATTTTGACCAGCTGTATATCCTGCATTAATTGCTGTAATTGCAGACGAGATAGCAACCGATGAATTTCTTATTATTTTTGATGCGATTTTTTGAGCCAATAACAACAATTCTTCTTGGGTGGTAATATGATTTACTAATCCATAATTAAGTGCAGTTGGAGCATCAATCATACCCGCTGTCATAATCATTTCCATAGCACGCCCTTTTCCCACTAACTGCGGTAATCGTTGGGTTCCTCCATATCCCGGAATCACTCCCAGAGATACTTCTGGAAGTCCCATTTTAGCTTGATCACAAGCCACTCTAAAATGAGCAGCCATAGCTAATTCTAAACCTCCTCCAAGTGCAAATCCATTGATAGCCGCAATGACTGGAGTAGATAAATTAGCTATAAAATCAAAAAGTAACGTTTGTCCTTCTGAAGCTAAGTTTTCAGCTTCTGAAACAGAAAAATGTGCAAATTCACTAATGTCAGCACCAGCAACAAAAGCTTTTTGGCCGCTACCCGTAATTATAATCACTTTCGTATTACTATTCTCTTCTGCATTTCTAAAAGCTAGGTGCAGTTCCTGAATAGTTTCCTTATTTAAAGCATTAAGTTTTGTCGGTCTATTGATCGTTATTGTTGTTATATTGTTTAAAGTTTCTGATAAAATATTATTGAATTTCATAATAGATAATTTTTAGTATCAATTTAATTAAAGCACAATGCAAATTTACAAAACACGCATTTATTCAAGCGGTATTTTTACTGTAAAGGTGGTTCCATCTTCAATGTTTTCTATAAAATTTATATCTCCGCCATACGTTTCTACAATCTTTTTTACCATGGCTAAACCTAAGCCCATTCCGCTAGTTTTAGTAGTAAATTTTGGCTCAAAAACCTTCATTTTATTCTCGTCTTTTATTCCTATTCCATTATCCATTACAGAAATGATTGCAAAAGAATCTTCTTTATAAACATTCACTTTAATAAAAGGGTTTTTAGGTTGACTTTCGCTAATAGCCTGAATACTATTTTTTATTAGATTGGTAATTACTCTTATCAATTGAGTTCTATCAAATTTAATAGTGATTTCGTTATTTTCTGAATTGAAATAAATATAATCTTCATTAAAAATATCTAAGGTCAATTTCGTAATCTTCACAATATTGATGGTTTCATCTTGCTGTGCAGGCATTTTTGCATAGGTAGAAAATGCTGATGCAATAGAACTCATCGTGTCTATTTGCTGGATCAG
>JAAEPP010000644.1 GCA_024232495.1 Flavobacteriaceae bacterium | reverse complement strand
ATGGCTTTACTCCCAATACGGCCAAAATTTTTATAATACGATTTTAAGATTTATAAATGAAGGAAAATCAATAACCGTTACAACAGAACAAACAGGAACTCCAACTAATGCTAACGATTTAGCAGAGGTTATTCTTAATATTATAGCATCTGATTCCAAGAAGTACGGTATTTATAATTACAGTAATGAGGGGGAAGCAACTTGGTATGACTTTGCAAAAGAGATATTAACGCAAACGGGCCAATTAACACAAACAAATCTTGTAAAAACGGACTATTACCGTACATTTGCACAAAGACCAGTGTTTAGTGTATTAGATGCTAGAAAATATTTTTCAAAATTTAATTATAAAAGTATTGAATGGCAAAAAAGCTTAAAAAATGTTATTAATTTAAAAATAAATAACTAGTATTTGAGCATAAAATAGTAATTATAAATTATACTTTATGGAAAACAAAAACGACGAAATTAGTATATTATACATATTTCATTCTCTTAAAAAAGGCTTTTTAAAGTTAGCTATAAATGGTTTTAATGTTTTAAACTTTATTGCTAAAAACTGGAAAACATTTGTTTTGATAGTTGTTTTAGGCGTTGTACTGGGCTATTTTTCAAACTTGGACTACAAAGAAAGTAAAAGCGCAAAAGTTTTGCTTAGAATAAATCACGATGCAGTAAATTTCGTTTACAATGAAATTAATTTTTTAAACGAAAAAATTGCAGAAAATGATAAAGCTTTTTTCAAGGCTATTGGCTTCGAAAGCTCAGAAGTGCCCATTAAAGATCTAGAGATTAAACCTATTATTGACTTAACAGAAATTTCAAGAAGGTACGAGGTGAATGATAGAAATCTGGAAGGACTTTTAAGAAATTTAGATTTTAATACAATTGACTTAGACATATCAGAAACGTTTATTTCTAAATACAAAAACCATACATTAAACTTGAATTTATCAACTTCTGCCGACGATAAAACAATCACTAATTTGATTAGCTACTTTAACGATAATCCATTATTGCAAAAGTTAAAAGATACAACGTTAAAGGATGTAAAAAAGCATATTAAATTAAATACCAAGTCTATTATACAAATTGAAAGGATAATAGAGAATTATAGTCAAAATAGATCACTTCCTTCAGAGTCAGATCAAATTTATGTTGTTGACAAAAACTTTAGCGTTCATGGTCTTTTAATAAAAAAGACGGAATTACAAAAAGAATCGGAATCTTTAAATAAATTTTTAGTCAATGAGAGTGAGGTTGTGGTGATGGTTAATAGGCCAAACGTAATTAAGGAAAAAAGAGGACTGCTAGGAAATCCTATGATTAAGTATCCTATCATGTTAGTTCTAGCATTTCTTGTTTTAGTCTTTTTAAGGAATTCTTATTTCAATCTAAAAGAATTAGCAGAATCATCTGAAAACAACTAGCCCCTACAAAGCGTTACTATTAAACTAATATGAAAACAAATCTAATTGTTTTTGGAACAAGACCTGAAGCTATAAAAATGGCTCCACTAGTTTTAGCATTTAAAAAAGACAGAAGTTTTAATACAAAAATTTGCGTTACTGCTCAACACAGAGAAATGTTAGATCAGGTATTGGATTTTTTTGACATAAATCCAGATTATGATCTAAACGTTATGAAACCTAATCAAAATTTGTACAGCCTTACCGCTACTATTATAGAAGGAATGAAACCGGTATTAGAAGAAGTAAACCCAGATTTTGTTTATGTTCATGGAGATACCACTACATCTATGGCAGTTGGTATTGCGGCATTTTATAGCGGCGCTAAAGTTTGTCATGTAGAGGCAGGTTTAAGAACTTTTGATAGAAAATATCCATTCCCAGAAGAATTTAATCGGCAGTTAACAGGAAAAATTGCGGATTATCATTTTGCTCCAACAATTCTTTCTCAAAAAAATTTACTTCAAGAAAATATTAAGAATAACAATATAATAGTAACCGGCAATACCGTAATTGACGCTTTGTTATTTGGTATTGAGAAAGTAAACAGTACTAATTTTAAGGATAATGAAATTGAGGATTTAAAAGAAATTTTAGATTTTAATAAAAAAATTATATTAGTTACTGGACATAGAAGAGAAAATCACGGTGAAGGACTATTAAACATCTGCTCAGCTCTAAAACAAATTGCAGAAAACAATAAAGAAACTCAAATAATATACCCAGTACATTTAAATCCAAATGTCGAGAAACCAGTTTATGAGCTTCTTTCAGGAATTGACAATATAATTCTTGTTAAACCCCTAGCATACGCAGCATTTATTTGGTTGATGGAGAAATCATACCTTATTATAACAGATAGTGGAGGAATTCAAGAAGAGGCGCCAAGTTTAGGAAAACCTGTATTGGTAACAAGAGATACAACAGAGCGCCCTGAAGCTGTTGAAGAAGGTACAGTTTTGCTGGTCGGGACCGATACAAAAAAAATAATTAACGAAACACAAAAATTAATAAGCGATGCCGCTTATTATAAAACTTTAAGTATGCTGCACAATCCTTATGGAGATGGCAATGCAACTTCAAGAATAGTAAATTTTATTAAGGAAATATAGTATGGAAAATAAACCTAGTGTGGTAATGATGGGTCTTGGCTATATTGGCTTACCTACTGCAGCATTAATCGCCAGTAGAGGCTTGAAGGTTACAGGCGTAGACATAAGACAAGGAGTTGTTGACACTATCAATAAAGGACAAATTCATATTGTAGAACCTGATTTAGAGGGTCTTGTTCATAAAGTAGTAAAAGATAAAAATTTATGTGCATCAACAAAGCCTGTCTCTTCAGATGTTTATTTAGTCGCAGTCCCCACGCCTTTTAAAGGAGATCACGAGCCTGATTTATCTTATGTTATGTCAGCGACAAAAAGCATCATTCCGACGCTTAAAAAAGGCGCTTTAGTTATTTTAGAATCAACGAGCCCCGTTGGAACCACCAAAAAAATGGAGCAATTTATTTATAAAGAACGCCCCGAATTAAAAGGACACATCTTTTTAGCCTATTGCCCTGAGAGGGTTTTGCCAGGTAATATTTTACATGAACTAAAACATAATGATCGAGCAATTGGAGGTGTTGATGAGATATCAACAAAAAAAGCGATCAACTTTTATAAGCATTTTGTAGTGGGTACACTTCACCCTACCAATGCAAAAACTGCTGAAATGGTAAAGTTAGTTGAAAATGCTTCCAGAGATAATCAAATTGCTTTTGCCAATGAGTTATCAATTATTTGTGATAAGGCCGAAATAAATGTTTGGGATATGATCGCATTAGCAAATAAACATCCAAGAGTACATATTTTAAACCCAGGAACTGGAGTTGGAGGCCATTGTATAGCCGTTGACCCTTGGTTCATTGTATCTGAATTTCCAAAAGAGAGCTCACTAATTAAAAAGTCAAGAGAAACAAACAATTATAAAACAAATTGGGTATTAGAGAAAATTAAAAATGAGGCTTTGGCTTTTAAGGTAAATAAAAGTAAAGATCCTGTTATTGCCTGTATGGGTCTTGCTTTTAAGCCAGATATTGATGATTTAAGAGAATCTCCTGCCTTATTTGTTGCAGAATCACTAGAAAAGCAAGGTTTTAAGGTATTATCTGTAGAGCCCAATTTGTCTGAAAATAAAGATCGTAAGTTAACAAATTACAACAATGCTGTGAACCAAGCAGACATTATTGTTTATCTAGTAGCGCATAATGAATTTAATAATTTGGAAATAGACTCTAAAAAGATAGTTTTAGATTTTTGCGGAGTACTAAAAAAGTAACTAAAAGTTGAAAATTTTATTCGTAAATCCTCATCTAAAAATGGGGGGAATTGCTAATTCCTTGTACAACCTAACGTCTGAGCTATCAAAGAACTCTGAGTTGGATTTGTCATTTTTATGTTTCAATCCTTATTTACATAAAAAATTCAAAGATCTTTCTTCAAAAATAACTGTTTATTCGCCCTTAGCGTTGCAATACTTTTTTATTGACTTTGAAGAAGCTAAAAAGAATCTAAAACCACATCATTTTTTTGTTTATTTATTAATCAAAACTATCTCAAAAATTGTTGGAAGGAATACTACGAGAAAAGCTTTTATAAAATATTTCTATAGAGGATTTACTAAGTTTCATTTTGATATAGCCATTTCATTTTCTAACGATATCCCAAGAACAAACACAAATTTAGGTTGTAATGACATCCTTGAAAACGGGATTACTTCAAAAAAGAAAATAGCTTGGATCCATAACGATTTAGAAGAATTAGGTTTTTCAAGAGACTATATTTTATCAAGGTATAAAGGCTTTGATTCAGTTGTAAATGTTTCGAATTATTGTAAGGTTGCTTTTGAGGAATTAGCACCCGAATTCAAATCAAAATCTCACCTTATACACAACTTTATAAGTGAAGGTAACATTGTAAAGAAAGCTGCTATTGAAAACCCTTTTCAAGAAAAATCCTCTTTTACTTTTGTAACAGTTGCAAGAATTGACAATCATCAAAAAAGAATAGATCGGATTTTAAAAATTTCAAAAAAATTGATCAACAAAGGATATGTGTTTAATTGGTATATAATTGGAGATGGCCCAGATTTAAATAATTTAAAAGACGAATCAAAAACCCTCAATATTGATCAGCAGTTACACTTTTTAGGGTTTAAAGAAAACCCGTACCCTTATATAAAAAATGCAGACTGTCTGGTTTTGTCTTCGGCCTTTGAAGCACAGGGAATGGTGTTAACAGAGTCATTAATATTAGAGACGCCAGTCCTAACTACTGATTTTCCAGCTGCAAAAGAATTTGTTAAACATCAAGTAAACGGACTTATCTCAGAAAACTCCACAAAAAGTCTATATTCCACATTAGAACGTATATTTACACAAGACGATTTACTAGTATCGTTAAAGAAAAATTGTAAAAAAAACAAGCTAAAGCATAGCAATCAAGCTTTAGAAGAAATCAAATTAATTTTATAAAGGAATTTTATGCAATTTGGAAAAAGTATTTTAAAAGGCGTAAAGTGGACCTCTATTTCTACTGTTGGTGTTGCTTTAGCCTCTCTTGTCCGAATTTCAATATTAACCAGATTTTTAAATAAAGAAGATTTCGGTTTAATGGCTATTGTAGTATTT
>JAAEPP010000643.1 GCA_024232495.1 Flavobacteriaceae bacterium | reverse complement strand
AGCATACACTGGTGGCCAAAATTAATGAGCCACCTCAAAATTTTACCAATTTCTGCAAATTCTCGCTTCTCATCAGCAAAAAACGATTTTCACAGTAAAATAAATATTTCTAATAGTGATAGTATAGCTATAAGATTAATAAAAACTTATATTTGAACGCTTTATAACATTTCGTTCATTTTTTTAGATATTTTAGTCGTGAAGGGTCGAAAATTAGGGGTTACAGCTGAACTTAGGCCCATATTCATCCCCCCTCAATTGTGAGAATTTACATGAAGCAGCTTGCCCATTCTGCCTCGATATCATGTGATATGCTTTCTGTAATTGTTTGACAACATTTATTCGTGTTCAAAGGTATTTTTTCTTGAATTTTTGGGTATTTAAAAGGGTAAAAGGACAAGGTTAGTATGAAATTTTTTTCATTAATGCTATCTGCCGTTTCTAGAACACTTATCTTTGTTTTTACTTGCTGAAATCAATGTATTTAGGCAAAGATAGCTCTCTGTACATAGCAGTGGCCTAATATTTGGGATTTTTCTTTGTTTTAGCCACCATGGCCCATGGCAAAAGAGCAAGACTCAGTGTAGAAGAGAGGATGAGAAGAGTTGTTGTACCCAATAAAGAGGGCTACAGCTTGAATTCCATTGCAAAAAGGCTTAAAATTGGGAGAAGAACCAGAAGAACAGTTCAAGAAATTGTCAAAAAATATGCAGAGAGAGGATCCTTGCAGGATATGGAGGGAAGGGGGAGAAAGAGAAAGACGAGCTCGAGGGAAGATCGAAAGATTATTCCCCTCAGTTATTCGGATCGCTTTAAGCTCTCTCAGAGAGTAGTTGCTGCTTCTTTGCT
>JAAEPP010000642.1 GCA_024232495.1 Flavobacteriaceae bacterium | reverse complement strand
GTTTTAGTACCAGCAACTGGTGAAAAATTAAGAAACTTTTAGTACTAGGACCCAAGCTAGGTTTCTTATAAAATAAAAAACGTGTAAGAAGAATTATATATAGAATTATAATAAGAATTTTATCAAATAACCATTATACTGACAATTCATTACAAAAGAAGCAAAACGAGAGAACATAGATTTGTCAGATGGTCAAGAGAGTTAACTTTCAACCATTAACACAACTGATTGAAAAAGCAGGCTTTCAAATCAATATCAAATGAGAAAAATTTGAGAACATTTCAAGCTGAAAATAGAGGAATATTTGGGAAAAGCCAGCTTCAAATAAATTTTACTTAGAGTGTAGTAATTTTGTATACTGTATTTTGTATACTGTATTTTGTATACTGTGTATAAAGGAATTTAACTTACTTGGTCAGTTTCAGATTGCTATCAATATGCCATAGGGAGTTAGGGGCAGCTACTTTGTAATGGCGACGAAACACGGCTCTCTTAGCTTGTGTTGATCTGAGAAGAGGATCTTGTCTTATCAAGGAATCTCGTATTCTGTTTCTTGGTATCCAAATACCTTGCCTGCGTATCTCTGCCTGGATCATAACAATACCACACAAAGGTTGTTTACATACAGCATTGTCAACCAATTTATCAAGATCTTCTTCGGAGATACTGCTACTCTTCTGTGTCTCAGAAGGCAAATCAAATTCCTGCTTTCGTCGTTTTACAGTAGATAAACTGACACCTAATATGAAACAAAGTAGTTATGGGGCCTGCAAATTATACATGGAGTTTTCTACATATTTATCAAGAGCATTATACCATGTCCCAGTTTTGTATATCATTTTATCGCATGTTATATGCTCAAAAATGTTACCCTTCAAGAGGATTTCAATAGAAGTGAATTTGAGTTTAATATACCATCAAAAGCCTTAAAACGATCTAAATTGTATCTTTACAGCTAATGATATAGTAATTAAAGACAACAACAGCATTTGGCAATACAACACTCTTTTTTATAAGAACCACTAAATTTGATTTGAAGCTGGCTTATTCTTAGCCTGAAATGTTCTTAAATTGTTCTTACTTTATATTGATTTTGGAGCCTGTTTTTGCTATTAGTCGACATTTGACCATCCCATATATCTGTGTGCTGTAAATTTGCTTGTTTTGCAATAATTGGTCAGTCTTGTGGTTATTTCGTATAATTCGTAAAATGACCTTGAAATGTTCAGCCTCGGTTAGTTCTTAAATTGTTCTTAAGATTTGGCAAAATCTGAGGCTCGTGTTGTTTTAAAATCGTTCCTATTAAAAACGAGGGTAGTTGTCCACTGAAGGCAAGATACATGCATTTTTTATAAGCAATTTCAGCTTGAGCTCAGTACTGAAAATTGCTTAGCTGTATGGCGAGTTTAAGTACCCTAAATTGCTTTGCAATTGCTTAGCTTCTTTTATAAAGCAATTTGTTTCTTAAAATACTATCTCACAAGTTGTTGTACAACAAATGTCGATGGTATCTTGCATACAAAAGTGTGCCGGGGTACTAATATCCACTGTAACCTACTTTTTCATAGCTGCTGCACAATCTTCATTGCCAATCTGACCAGAACTACGATGTTGTAATTGCTTAGCATTCCTCTATCCAGTCCTGGAATTGCTTAAGTTTTTTTCTTGTCGAGTACTGACTTACATATAAAAAAAAATACGTGTAAACTCGTTTTCTTTCACACTCGTTTTTCATAAGAACAGTTGAATAAGAACACAAGCCTCAAATTTTGGCGAAATTTCACAAGCTTAAGAAACAAACTAGAAATGACCATATTCCACTCAATAAAGAAATTTGTAGAAATAACCTTAATTTAAAAAATAACCTGAAAACAAGCAGATTGAATGATATGCAACTAAGCACACTGATGCGTAAGATTGTCAGGGAAGTAAACATTTACAGCAATTAACAAAACTGATAGCGAAAGCAGGCTTCCAAATCATTATAAAAGTAAGAACAATTCAAGAACGGAATTATCTTGTGAACGGAAATGCCAGACCATATTTTTAACTTAATTAGTAGAGAGAAAAATGCTCCCCCAGCCTTTTGGACTTCATTTCCCTATTGCATTGCACTTAATATATTATATCTTTCAAAAGACATAACTTGCCCCCTCTAAAGTCTCTTAATAGGCATTGCCCGTAATTGAAAAAAGTAGAATAATGCTTACCCAAAAGCCTTGCAATAGTGACAAGAGAAAATCCAAGTTGTAACAATGTCTCTAATTGATCAATGGTTATACGCTTTCGAGGTCTTCCCTGAGTACCACTAGCAATGTCATCCGTTGCGTATCTATTTTCTTGCTCTTTAGCTTCAATAAGATCCTCAACAGAGGCTGCAAGATCCAATAGCTTAGATTCTGTACCTCTTATTTTTCTTAGAGCTACCTCTTTATCATCTTCGAACTCAGGACCTTCATCTCGCCCATACACCATCGACTGTAGATTTTTCAAAACATTTACCGAAGCATACAGCCTTGCACCCATATGTTCTAGCTCAGGTATATCTTGCTCGGTGCGACGATTCAACAATTCAAAAGCCGCCAATTCTACGTTTTTTATAGATCTAACTGTTGATGAAATGTCTTCCATCTTGTAATCTAGTCTAGTGGCTGCGAGACTCTCAATGATTTTATAAGAAACTTAATGTAATAAGGACAATTCGGTTAACAATAACTGTGCAATGACAGTTCAGGAAATACTAACATGACAACATCACGATAACTGCTAATAATCAGTCTGGTATTGCAGTTGCAATAGATTAAGTGTTAAGATACTTTTGGTAAATGACTAGACCATACAACTTGCGTGAATCCGTTAAGCTAGACTGGTTTATATTGTATTACACCCATTTTTTATTAGTAATTGCTTTATAAGAAGGTCGGTGCTCGACAAGACAAAACAGTTTTTTCAGGCAATTCCAGTACTGTATGAAGGAATGCTAAGCAATTTGGAAATTTTAGCTCTGAACGAATGGCAATTAAAATCGGGCTTTTTTAAATATTATATTGGATATTAGTTACTCAGGCACTCTTGTATGCAAGATACTATTGTCATTTATTGTACACAAACTTTACCTAAGCAATTTTAAGTACTGAGCTGGAGCTGAAATTGCGTATTAAATGCGTGCATTAGAAGAAAAAGTGAATTGATTACAAGCATGAACAGTATCTGACTTTTTTGAATTTGAATTACGATACTGCCAAATATGTTGAAAATAGTTTTTTTTATTTTTGTATGGGGTCACTTGAAGATTAACAAAAGATAAAAACCTTATTTATCCATGGGCAGACATGTTGTAGCAGTATTCCCAAATTGAATTTTTAGAAAACATACAATTGAAGTTGAGTTTATGACTATTACCCAGAATT
>JAAEPP010000641.1 GCA_024232495.1 Flavobacteriaceae bacterium | reverse complement strand
GGCTTCATGCTCGCACTTGCCAACCTGAGGGTTGAATTAATATATCATACCTTGCACCCGAAAAATAGAATTCCAAGGTGATCCATGCCCGCAAAGAAGGGACAATAGGGGCTAGGGAAAACTTGGGCCAAAAAAAGTGTCTGACATTGGAAAAGTAACTACAGGGTGATTTGACAGACTTGAGTCAAGTCACTTGACAGAGAAGGAAATCGTCAGGAAACGTGGCCCAGGCACGCTCCACTCGCCGGCTGGAGAAGTGGCGGGCCAAGCAGGAGTTCGCCCAGCAGCGCCGGCTCGGGACCACGCCAGGCCGGGGCCCAGCTGCGTGGGTGCCGAGGCGGCTGTTCGACAGCGCCGACGAGGACTGCGAGGGGGAGGGGGAGGTGCCGGGGAACAAGTTCGGCCGGGAGCTCGCCAAGGGGGAGGGGAGCAGGTTCGACGACAGGTGGGGCGGGGACTTTGGGGAGGGAGGAGGGAAGGAGGGGGTGATGGGGCGGACCACGGCCGCGCACGGCCGGTCTGGCCCTTCGGCCGGGGGAGGGGCGGCTACTCCGCCGGCTCCGTCCAGGACTTTCGCGAGGCGCGCCTTCACGGGCCGCACCTCCTCACATTACCGTTGCTCCTGCAGCAACTGGTGGTCCAGGACGGAGATCGGGCGACGGGCGCTGCGACACCTGCTGAGGGGACGTGGCCGGGAGTGACCTGTGACTGTCATTTCAATTTTCATTCATTTTTCATTCTATGCGACAGGATTTGAATCCCCCATGCATCGCTTGTTATTACCTCTCAATAAAACAAGCGGCCTTCGGCCGCAAAAGATACCCGGCCCAACAGCGGTTCGTGGGGGAGGTTTTTGGTTTTTGGTCAAGATTAGTTTTTGGTCAAAATTGGTTTTTGGTCAACTTTGGTTTTTGGTCAAATTGGTTTTTGGTCAAAATTGGTTTTTGGTGAAAATCTGTTTTTGGTCAAAATCAGTTTTTGGTCAAAATCGGTTTTTGGTCAAAATTGGTTATGGGTTAAAATCAGTTTTTGGTCAAAATTGGTTTTTGGTCAAAATTGGTTTTTATGTTGGGGAGGTAGCGGTTTATGGGGAAGGTAGTGGTTTGTGGGCGAGGTAGCGGTTTGTGGTGGAGGTATCGGTTTGTGGGGAGGTTCATGGCTGTGGCTGTTCATAGGTGAGGTTGCTGTTTGTGGGGGAGGTAGTGGTTTGTGGGAGAGGTAGCGGATTGTGGTGAAGCTAGCGTTTCATGGGAGAGTTTTTTGGGAGGCAGTGTTTTGTGGAGGAGGAAGTGGTTCGTGGGGGAGGTAGCAGTTTGTGCGGGAGGTACTGGTAGTGGGGTAGGTAGCAGTTTGTGGCAGAGTTAATGGTTTGAAGCAGTTCATGGTAGATGTCGCAGTTTGTGGTGTCCATGGGTTTGTGGGGGAGGTAGCTGTTATTG
>JAAEPP010000640.1 GCA_024232495.1 Flavobacteriaceae bacterium | reverse complement strand
ACTTAACCTGGAAGTTTCGGAAATAAAATTTGGAGATTTGTACAGATTGCACCGATTGCACTCCACTCCTCAATTAATCACTCTTGTCTATGACAATATCCCAAAAATCATTTGAGGCTGTGATTTCTTATTTTTTCTACAGATTTCTATCTATGAGCTGTTGCTTACCGAGAGTTAACAAGGTTGGTCCATGGCTATCTAGTGAGAGAACAAATTCCTCTTCCAGCATATGCATATAATGCAATTAGAAGAAAATTTACATCAGATACATCGCAGATAAATTGGCAGGATTTTATGAAGAAGACAATTAAACAAAGCATTGTAGATGAGATTTATTAAAATCTTCAGTTATTTACAATTTTCATTATATTCAACTCTTAATTTGTCTTCACTTTAAATTTTTGATTTTTTGAGCAAAAATATTTTGCCCTTTTTGTGGATTGCTGATGCTGTTCTTTTCTTGGATGTTTATCCACTGTTTGTGGTGCATTGCTTTCATCTGCAAAAATATAAACATGAATATAACAGATAAGAAAGAAATTTTGTAAAAGCTTTAAAAATAGAATAAAAATTTTGTATAAATTTACAACTAGCAAATAGAAAATTTAGTTTTTTTTATGTTTGAAACGAGCTGGGGTCGTCCAAAAATAAGGGGTTGTCCCAAAATCTACTTGAGATCAGTTATTGGCATTGGGCTGGTAATGGGGGAGGGGGTTTCGTCAAAATCTGTTGAGTGATCATTTTTGGTGGAACTTTAGGAATTTCATGTGTTGTGGAACACATTTTGAAAATTTCTTCAATGAGGATCAACCCCAGGCCAAACTTTATGTATTGAATCGCACACCAGACAGCAAGATGGCCTAATGTTGTTATTTTTTTTCAATAGCAAAAACATTAGTGAAAGAAAAGTTTGTGCATATTAAGGTTCTTTTTATGCGACACAAGTTGTCGATTTCATTTGCCCTACTTCAGTCTTCAGCATCTACACCAGGAGGTGGATTAATGTTTTTGACATGAGGTTGAAGTCATCTCTCAGATTCTCTTTAAGAAAAGTGTCACAGGATAAGTCTCTTACAAGTAATATAAGAAACTTTCACCACTAATAGAATAGCCTATCAGACAGT
>JAAEPP010000639.1 GCA_024232495.1 Flavobacteriaceae bacterium | reverse complement strand
CAGATCTAACATAGTATGCACTGAAAAACTGAGATTCATAGATTTCCAGTGCATACCATTTGATATTTGTAGCTTTTTTAGTTTTGGCATAATTATAGATTGTGTATAAACTGTTCAGAAAAGAATAATTTAAGTAACCTCATGGTTGCGGTTCCTGTGACAAAAGAAAAACGAGTGACTGACCAATTTCTATGAATTTGTCACATACCTGTCATATCATTGCCATACCCAGTGTATTCCACGGTTATATAGTGATTTTTATGTAGTTATAGAAGCTATTTTTAATTGAATATGCTTTTGAGTTAAAGTTCAGACACCGTAATGAAGTATAATTTTCAAATTTTGGTAAAACGAAAAATAACATATTATTTACTATCGTTTAGAGTGTATTTTAGGATTGGTAGGTTTAAAATCTGTACAATCAAGTCCTTATTATATCACCCATTATGATAAAATAAATTCTATAATATTGACATATTTAATATTGCTAATTTTCTATGAAGGACTTTTGACACCAAATTCTCTTTTCGTCAGGAGTGAGTCAAGATACATAGAATTAATCTGTTAAATCGCCAATGTGGTGAAAAGTGTATCGCAGGGTCAAATCCTACCCTCAAATATGCCTTTATTAGCAAAATTTGCCCTAAACTGGTGTTTAAAATACAATTATCTTCTGAGTATCTAATTATTTCAAAGTTATGATGATTGGAGCATAGATATATACCTATAGACATCTTATTATGCCAATAAAGTTATTCCCAGACCAATAGGGAAAGTAAGAGATCACCTCGAAAAATAGGGTAAAATGCATTATAAGCATAATAGGCTAAGTTTAAAGTTATACAGTCTTAAAGTAAAAGCTGAAAAAAACTTTTTTTATGATAAAATCTTAAAATATATGCTCCATTTATCTCCAATAGAGTAGGATTTTCTCTTACTCATAAACAGAAATTAAGTTATAGCTTTATGAAGATCAAGGAATATTGCTAGGATGTAAAATGAGAGAAAAGGCCT
>JAAEPP010000638.1 GCA_024232495.1 Flavobacteriaceae bacterium | reverse complement strand
CTTTAGTAGGCCATCTAGGTAATTCTCTGTTGTGATTCTAAACAAATTTCAACCTGACCCTATTTAAACGTTTCCTCTAACCACGATTCTTAGGTTGCAAAACGCTTTAAAAGTCAGATTATGCGTAATAAATCCATTAACAATAACAATTAAGAAACATTTGTTGACAATATGTTCTTTTTGTTGTTTATTTTTAATGATATCACGGCTTAACATTGTTACTAATTATGAGATTTCACTGCATCCTAGACAATGGTGAGTTTTTTAAATACATCACTAAATCTTGTTTGCAAAATGTCTTCCCAATCCAATTCCAATTGTTTTTACCAAATCCCACTCCTTTTTCAATAAGCAACTGCTCTCTCCTCTAAGCCCTCAGAAATGCTTGTGTATTTTGAATTTGCAGCCTTTTATACACGTTTTTTTTATAAGAAACGGGTTTATAAGAAACCAAGTACTAGAGCCCCAAAAATTTAAGAAACTTTTAGAACTGCATCAATATCTTTAAGAAACTCCGAAAAAAACAGGAGGACTTTCCGAGCCGGAAAGTAATATGTCAATAATACATTTTTGCTTGATTTAAGTTTGCTACACGTTTTTATTTAGAGGAACACAGGATGTTGAGTCTACTTGTATTAGTAGGTGGGTTTCACATTAATACAAGAAATATGCGAGGGAAAGTGCAAAATTTGATGTTAAGTGTGTATCTAAAAATAAGAAACATTTAAGAAACTTTTAGGAACTTAGGACCCAAGCTAGGTTTCTTAAAATAAAAAACGTGTATAGGACAACCAAACAAAACTTAAGGCAAGCCAGACATGCCCATATTATTGCTTTAGTTTTTGGAAGGTACATTAATAAGGAAAACCTTAAAAGATGCCACTTGATTTGTTTTTTTTGCCAGTAAAATCTTTTGCAACCTAGAAACCCAAGCTTTGTATATTGAATGGATCAAGAAATGAATGATAAAATAATATACAGAATAGCTAGCTAGCCTTCTAAAAGTTCATTTAAATAGGTCAAGTGTATCTAGACTCTAACTGTCCATGTTTATAATTTGAGTGTTCAGTGTAAACAAAAAAAACCAAGAACACGTAAGTCAGGCGACAGAGTGCGGTGCGTTGAAGAACGTGTTTCTCTGCAGCAAGCAAAGTTAAGCCGTTCAAGGCTTGTTTTGTCACAGAAAAAACAAAATCCTTAAGAAGATGAGATCACTACGATCATGGGCAAACATTGCAAAAAAATATAGGCTGCTTTTATTTCTGGCATATTTTGTTTTAGTGAAGAGTGGCTTGGGAAATACTTGACGTCAACCACAGGGGGCGAAAGG
>JAAEPP010000637.1 GCA_024232495.1 Flavobacteriaceae bacterium | reverse complement strand
GGCTGGCGAGGCGTAATTCCCCCACCTTAGACAGGCAGATGCTGGTTTGGAGGAGAGTGAGGAGCACTCATAGGCCTCCCCTGTGTCTTCACTGCACACCAGGGAATGGCAGTACTGAGGCCCAGCTGTAACAGAAGGTACCATGGCCCTGAAGGACTGGCTCCTGCATCTGTGGTCCTCTAATCCAGCCAACCCTAGCGTGATCCCGAGACAAGGTAAGGTGGAAAGCTAATGCTCCATGTTCATTAGATTGGAACCAGAGGCAAAGACGACATTTCTGCACAATGTTAAAGAGTCATATTCATCAGAAATGTAAGGAGGGCATGATGTGATACATTCCGACCCAGTGAGTCTGTTGAATTTGGCTCTAATGTATTGGCCCAAGGGCTATAAATACGCTTTTTAAGAAGGAAATGGATTGGCTAAAATGGATTGAGCCTGCATGTTGGAGATGGAGATAAAAGGCACATTATAGCCTCATTACGCTGCATTCAGCTTTGGTAACAGTTTCATGGCGTATTCTGGGATGGATCTTTGACAGATGGAGGAGTTTTCGTCTCCTCTACCCTCTATCCAGATCCAGGTCCACCACTCCCAATTTGAGGGAGTTGGATTGTAAAATAATACGGAGCCATCTGGTGGGGATAAGAGATTCGGGGTACCGGACGAGACTCCCACCCCTCTTGCTGCTTTTCATGCTGTCGG
>JAAEPP010000636.1 GCA_024232495.1 Flavobacteriaceae bacterium | reverse complement strand
CCCTGCAATAAGAGATCACCTCAATTTCTTATAAAGTATGCATTTCCCATCGACAGAACTATTGTAATACGTAAGTTTACAACGTTTTAGAGCAAACAGAACCGTTTTATTCCATGGGAAATGCGTACTTTATAAGAAATTGAGGTGATCTCTTATTGCAGGGCTATGTTTTTATTAAGTTTCATGGAGAACTCTAAGAAACCCTTGGTGAATTAAGTTCTAGGCTGTTCCCATGGACAGAACTGTTGTAATACATATGTTTACAACGTTTTAGAGCAAACGGAATCGGTTTATTCCATGGGAAAAGCGTACTTTGTAAGAAATTGATGTGAAGTCTTTTTGCGGGGCTAAGTTTTCACTAAGTTTCATGGGGAATATAAAAAACCCTCGGTGTAATAAGTTCTAGGCTGTTCCCATGGACAGAACTGTTGTAATACATATGTTTACAATTTTTAAGAGCAAACAGAAACGTTTTATTCGATGCAAAAGGCGTACCTTCTAACATACCGTGGTGGACGCTTATTGGGGGTCGAAGTTTTCACTAAGTTTCATGGGGAACTATAAGAAACCCTCGGTGTTATAAGTTCTAGGCTGTTCCCATGGACAGAATTATTGTATT
>JAAEPP010000635.1 GCA_024232495.1 Flavobacteriaceae bacterium | reverse complement strand
GAAAGAGGCCAAGGAGAAGCAATAGCAAGAAATATTATCGAAATGACACGTTTAAAAGTCCCTATAATTGTAGTAATTATTGGAGAAGGTGCTAGTGGAGGAGCTCTAGGTATTGGAGTAGGGGATCGAGTTCTGATGTTAGAAAATACTTGGTATTCTGTTATTTCTCCCGAAAGTTGTTCCTCGATACTTTGGAGAAGCTGGGAATATAAAGAACAAGCTGCAGAGGCACTAAAATTAACTGCCAACGATATGAAACGACAAAATTTAATCGATTTAATTGTCAAGGAACCGCTCGGAGGCGCTCACAATAATAAAGAAAAAACTTTTGAAATTGTTTCAAATGCAATTGTTAAAGAATACAAGACTTTAATGAATTTATCCCCAAAAGAATTGGTTAAAATAAGGATGAAAAAATATTCAGAAATGGGAGTCTTTAATGCTTAGATATAACATTTACAAATCATTAACGAAATCCGGAAGTTACTGTTTCGGATTTTTTTATGCTTATTAACAATTTTTTTGACTTTTCAACAGTTAGATTGTTAATGAGTAGTGAACTTTGATCGTCAAATTTACATACCCAGCGGTGCAATTTTAATTACCTTAGCTTTATGGAAAAACTCAACCCTCAAAAAACGTACGCTAATCAAAAAACTCAAGTAATTTCTTTAGAAAAAGGGAAAATACCTCCACAAGCTATCGATTTAGAAGAGGTAGTGTTAGGTGCAATGATGGTTGATAAAAGAGGAGTGGATGAGGTTATTGATATTTTACATCCTGAGGTTTTTTACAAACAAGCCCACCAACAAATATTTGAAGCTATTTTTATGTTATTTAAAGAAGGGCTTCCTATTGACTTATTAACCGTCTCATCAAAATTAAAAACTCAAAAAAACCTTGAATTAGTAGGAGGTGATTTTTATTTAATTCAATTAACTCAAAAAGTATCTTCTTCAGCACACATTGAGTTTCACGCTAGAATTATTATTCAGAAATTTATTCAGCGCAGTCTTATCAAAATTTCGAATGAAATAATTGAAGATTCATACAATGAGAGTACCGATGTATTTGATTTGTTGGATACTGCAGAATCAAAGTTGTATGAAATTACACAGGGAAATATAAAAAAATCTACAATTAGTGCTCAAGATTTGGTAATTGAAGCAAAGAAAAAAATTGAAGAAATTGCCAATAGAGAAGGTTTGTCTGGAATTCCTTCAGGCTTTGTTAAGGTAGATAAGTTAACTTCAGGGTGGCAGCCCAGTGATTTGATCATTATAGCTGCCCGTCCTGGAATGGGAAAAACAGCTTTTTCATTATCAATGGCCCGAAATATCTCAGTTTTACACAACATTCCTGTTGCGTTTTTTTCACTCGAAATGTCCTCTATTCAGCTTATTACACGTTTAATTTCCTCCGAAACTGGATTGAATTCTGAGAAATTAAGAACAGGTAATCTTGAAAAACACGAGTGGGAGCAATTAAATGTAAAAGTAAAAAGCCTTGAAAAAGCTCCCTTATTTATTGATGATACTCCATCTCTTTCTATATTTGATTTAAGGGCAAAAGCTAGGCGATTAGCCTCACAACACAAGATTAAGTTGATTATGGTAGATTATCTTCAGCTTATGACTGCAGGCGGAAATCAAAAAGGAGGCAATAGAGAACAAGAGATTTCCACGATATCCAGAAATTTGAAGGCATTAGCTAAAGAATTAAATATTCCAGTGATAGCTCTTTCTCAATTATCACGTGCTGTGGAAACTAGAGGAGGAACTAAAAGACCATTACTTTCTGATCTAAGAGAGTCTGGTGCAATTGAACAAGATGCCGATATAGTTTCATTTATTTATAGACCTGAATATTATAAAATAGACGAGTGGGATGATGATGAACATAGTCCAACTGAAGGTCAAGGAGAGTTTATTGTTGCCAAACATCGTAATGGGGGCTTGGATGAAATACGGTTAAAATTCTTGGGTCACCTCGGTAAGTTTGAAGATATAGATGAATTTAACTTTTCAAACGAATATCAGTCAAGGATGAACGCTGCTGCAAATGATGATACTTTTAAAACAAATCCTTCAGCCTCACCAGATGAAGCATTTGGAAGCTCTATGAACAATGATTTTTCTGGTAACGACGATGATATACCATTTTAATAATTCTATATTTTAAATTAAAACATTTTCACTAACTCTTTTTTGGTTTTAAACTTTTTTTAAGTAAAAAATTAGGTTGTAAATTAATTTTATGAAGAATTTTTTCATTTTCATTTTTGTTCTACTATTTTACTCAACAGTAACGGCTTCTTACATACTGATACCTATGGATTCAGATAGTCAAGCTGAGCATCTCAAAGCTTACGGATTAACCTATTGGACTTTGCAAAAGCAGTTAAAAGTAAAATGGCTTCTCAATTATCGAGGGGGTTCTTTTTTACTGCCCGATACAGAAGAAATAAAAAAGGAATGTCAAGTAAGAGGAGTTTCTTTTGAGCTTTTGTCCAACTCTAAAACTGAAGATATTTTAAATCTAATAGGGAGTCCTTCTCAAAATATGGAATCAGTCATTCTAGAAAAGGCCCCTAGAATTGCTGTTTATTCACCAAAAGGAAATCAACCATGGGACGATGCAGTTACTATGGTTTTAACCTATGCAGAAATTCCCTATACTATAATTTATGATGAAGAAGTTTTGGGTGATCAGTTAGTGCTTTTTGATTGGTTGCACCTACACCATGAGGATTTTACTGGGCAGTATGGGAAATTTTATCGTGCCTATCGTGCTGCACCGTGGTATATCCAAAATAAAAAAGAGGCCGAATTGATGGCTTCTAATTTAGGTTATACTAAAGTATCTGATCTTAAATTAGATGTGTCATTAAAAATAAGGGATTATGTAGTTGGAGGTGGTTTTATGTTTGCTATGTGTAGTGCTACAGATAGTTTTGATATTGCTTTATCCGCAGAAGGCGTTGATATTTGTGAAACTATGTTTGATGACGATCCGAGCGATCCTGGTTATCAAGGTAAAATTAATTATGATAATACTTTTGCGTTTAAAAATTTTAACCTAGAAAGAAGTCCAATGGTATACGAGTTTTCATCAATAGATATGACGTCTAAACGAAAAATAAATAAAGAAACAGATTATTTTACCTTAATGGATTATTCTGCAAAATGGGATCCTATTCCAACTATGTTAATTCAAAATCACACTTCGCTAATAAAAGGGTTTATGGGACAAACTACTGCTTATGAAAGAGATCAAATTAAAGCAAATGTTTTGGTCATGGGAGAACAAAAAACGAATGGAGAGGCTCGATATATTCATGGAATAAAAGGAAAAGGTTTTTTTACATTTTATGGAGGGCATGATCCTGAGGACTATCAGCATAGGGTAGGAGATGCAAAAACAGAATTAGAGTTACACCCAAATTCTCCTGGCTATCGTTTGATTTTAAATAATGTACTTTTTCCTGCAGCTAAAAAGAAAAAACAAAAAACGTGATATTATTCTATGCTTTCATAATAGCTTAAGGGAGGAAGTATAGTAATCTCTACTCTTCTGTTTAACTGCTTGTTTTGATAAGAGTTATTTGAGACCCTCGGTTTAGTTTCTCCATAAGAATTAATTAAATAGTCATAATTAGCATTACTTTGTAACAATAGTTTTAATCTTTGAGCCACTGAATGACATCTTTTATCTGATAAATCTAAATTATAACTTTCTTCACCATCACTATCTGTATGGCCATCAACTAGTATAGTAGCTTTATCTATCTTTTTGATTTTGGTGATTAGAGTTGCTAAAATAGAATCAGCTGATTTTTGTAATTTATATTCATCATATTTAAAGAGAATTTCTGTATTTATTGTCAGTCTTATAACGCAATTTATTGCTCCAATTGCGTCAATATCTGCTCCTGCAGTTTTACTTTTACAAACTGCTTTTTGATCAATTATTCTTACATAATAAAAAACTTTTTTTGTGGAAATGTTTTGATCCTCTAAATCAATTATCGACTTTCCTCCCGATATATTACCTGCAAATATCCAATCTTCTCCATTTTCTGAGATTTCTATTTTTGCAGCCTCTTTTGAAGGACCTACTTCAAATATGTATAAGTCGTTTCCTTTAAGATTCATAAAACCATTGTCTTTAAAAGCAACAGTTAATGTTCCTTTACACCCAAGGGAAACATAATCAGGCTTGTCGTAGGATCTATAATTAGGTTCGTTTAAAGCTTGTGTGCTATCTTGGTACTTTTTATAGGGAGTAGGTTTCCCAATTTTAAAATTAACGATGCTATCTGCAAAAGAAATTTTTCCAAGGGGAATATAAACAGATTCATGCCTGTTAATAACATAGGATTTGCCAGTTTGTGATAATAAGAGGTTATTATTTGTAGATAGTGTTATCAGTAAAAATAAAATTAGCATCCTCATAGTAATCTTTTTGACTAATGTACATAATCTTTAATCGTTTAATTATTTTTTTTTAAAAATCATCATAAATTATTAATTTTTAATACGGTAAAATAGAAGGTAGTTCCTTTGCCTAATTCTGATTCAAACCAGATTTTACCTCCTGAAGCCTCTATTATTTTTTTAACAATCCATAAACCCACTCCGTTGGAATCTTGTCTATTTTTTAATTTCTTAAAAATTTCAAACACAAAAGAAGAGTATTTTTCTGAAATGCCTATTCCGTTATCAGAAATTTTAAATAAAAAATGATCTTTATGTTCTTCCCAATCAATTATTGCATAACTATTTTTTTTGTCATCTTGATACTTAAAACTATTGTCAATTAAATTTTGAAATACTTGTTTAATTTTTTCTGCGTTAAATCGAATTTTTGGAAGTGGTTTTTTTATTGTTATTTTAAATTTATAATGAGTATCAATATATTTTCTATCGCGTAACTCTTCTACAATTGAGTTCAAATCTATTGCTAAGGATGACTTATTTTTTAATTTGATTTCGGCGAATTGTAAAGTATTACCTATTAACTTGTCCATATCTTTAATGGTATTATTAATAATATCAATAAACTCTACACTTTCTGAATTTAAACTTTTTATGTTCTCTTCTTTTAGCCAATACATACAAGAAGAAATTGTCCTCAATGGGGTCTTTAGTTCATGAGAGACTAGATGCGCGTAATTAGACAATTCTTCGTTTCTCGATGTTAAACTATCGATTAACTCTGAATTTTTTTTATTTAAGAGTTTTAACTGTGTGATATCTAAAAAAACTAGTATTGAACCAATAACATTACCTTGAAGATTTTTATTTGGGCTTCGATTTACTAACCAATATTTTAATTCATCGTTTTTAGTAATAATTTCAATTTCAGTTACATCGTTGTAACTTTTTTTAATTTGAGTGTTTTTTACTGAATTTAATAATGTTTTTTTTGGTTTAAGTAAAAATTTAGTAGCGGAGGAACCAACTAATTCCCTTGACGAAAAACCATACATTTCGCAAAAAGCGTTATTCACTGATAATATAATTTGCTCATTATTTAGCTCCATAAGGCCTAAATCCATATTGCCGAATATGCGTTTGTATTTTTTATTTTGATTTTCTAAACTAATTTCATAATTTTTCTTAAGAGTATAATCTCTATAGCCCCACACATGCGCAATTAATTTTTTATTCTTTAATATTGGTGTGTAATTTCTATTGATATATCTACCATCTTTTAACTGAAGTATTTCGTTGACTACTGGTTTTCCTTTTTGTAGGATTTCCATTATTCTTGGTAAAAACCTTTCCTCTTCCTTGAAATGTATCTTAGCTTGATTTGCAATTATATTGCAATGTTTTCCGATTAATTCATTTTTTTTCTCTTTTGGTATATTAAAAAGTTTTAAAAAATTATCGCTTATATGTTCAATATGTCTATTGGTAGATTCGATAACCTTTCCATAGGATAGATTTTGGACTATACTATTCAATTTATTATAAGTTTCTTTTTCTCTATATAGACTTTCTCTTTGTTCATATTTTAAAATAGAATTATTGAGATATAAACTAATTAAAGTAGAAATTTGAGATAAAACGTTTAATTGTGATTCGTTAAAAAAATCCTTAGTAGGGTGTTCTGCATCAATTATACCAATAATTTTGTTGTTAAATACAATAGGAACTGTAATTTCTGAGAATCTATTTTTATCATCGATTATATAATCCCTATCCATACTGGTGTCAGAAATGATTATTCCTTTTTTTGTACTGGCTACTCTTCCAACAATTCCTTTTCCAATTGGAATAGATAATTTATTTTTTATTTTCTTTTCTCCATTTATTTTATCTCCAATAGCTGCCATTTGAACAAGTTGTTCATTTATTAACCCATAAAACAGACAGTCATCTGTTTTTAAAAATTTTGCTATCTCGATTACTAAAGCCCAGGCATTTTCAAATATATCATCGGTTTCTAATAATTGTTTTAAAATAGTAGT
>JAAEPP010000634.1 GCA_024232495.1 Flavobacteriaceae bacterium | reverse complement strand
TGTTCAAGATTGTGTTGGTGCCCTGTAGAAAAATTATCTAAGCCAACTACGTTTTGATTATTAACCAACAAAGTTTCTAATAAATTAGAACCGATAAATCCGGCGACACCTGTAATCAACCATGTTTTTGGTGCTTTATTTAATTTGTTTAATATTTCTTCATATTTATTCATTCTTATATTTACCAGACTAATAGTACTTTCAGTGAAAATGACCTTAGATTTTCAATCATTACATTAATTAATTCAAAATTTAATATTCATTTTTTACTTTTTGGTTTTAATATCACAATAGATGAAAATATCATCGTAATGAGTATATCTATATTTTTCTTAACTAATCTTTCAAAATATTTAGCAACAATAAATGAAAGAGTAGATATAAATGATATGGCAATAAATGGAAGAAGAAAGTCAGGTATAACTAACATAATTTGATCTAACTTACTGATAATAGAAATCATCATATTTTCATGAAGTAAATATAAAGGATAACTAACAAAACCAAAAAATAACAAATACTTATTACCCAGAACTTTCTGAATTTTTACATTTACAATAGAGCTAGCAAAAAATAATGAAATTATTATACCAAAAATCAAGTCTCCAACATTAAATCTGAACTCTATCATCGAGCTGATTAGTGATATAAAAACTCCTGTATAAAACCATTTTTTATTTCCAGATGCCGTAAATATATAATATGCAGCACCAGTTGCAAACCATCCAAAATGCTTAAAACTTAAAATTTTTGATACTGAAAAAGCATATGACAATAATTTATTATCTGTTAACAGATAAAGCTTCTCAAATAAAAAAGATGATAGAAAACACAACGATAACATTATAACTAAAGCTTTACGTCCCCAAAAAAAATACAGAAATGAAGCTAGTACATAAAACTTAAATTCCACATACAATGACCAAAATGCACCTTCCAGGCTTTGAAATGAACTACCTGTTAATTTAGTCCATATATAAGGTTCTATAAAAGTGAGTCCTGGCAGAATATCTTTAACATCAGGTTGAGCATTAGGTCTTTCATAAAAGATTTGCGTTGTAAAAAAAATGATCAATGAACAAATTAGCATTGCAGGAAATAATCTTAGCCAACGCCGATATAGGAACTCCCAGATAGAATTGCACTTTTCAAGAGTCATTAAAATGACAAATCCAGAAATTAAAAAAAATAACTGGACACCAATATAGCCATATTGAAAAACAGGGAAATTCGCATAATTATCTCCATATGGAGTTATTTCTGGCCATCTTGAAAAAGCATGGTAAAAAATTACTAGCAATATTGCAACACCTCTATGCCCGTCAAGGTAATTAATTCTTTGCATTAATACGGCCTATTAATTTAACTTTAATTGTGAGAATACTGGTAATCTATGGCTATTTTCAATTGTTGAATCCATAAATCATACCCCTTTTTACTGAGGTGTACACCATCACCAATATGATATTTTGGTAATAAGCTCCCATTATGGGACAGTGATTTTTCCATATTCAAAAAAATCACATTAGTATATTGCTTACTTAAACTTTCTATTCTTTTGTTAAGCTGTTTAATTTTATGATTATTAACATAAAAGTTATGTATATTTGAATCAATTGGATGAACTGCGCATAAAACCACCTTTATATTTTTTGGTATATACTTTAGAATTTTATGAATGTTATCTATAGTTTCTTCAACACTCCTATATTTGAAATCATTATGCCCTATAGCCAAAACTACAGCTTCAGCAGTATCTAATGAATTATAAATAGTCAGCCTGTTTAAAACACCAAGCGAAGTATCTTTTCCAATTCCATAATTTACACCCTTTGGAGTAACAGCAGAAACGGCCAGCCCTTGTGTCAGACTGTCGCCAATAAATAAAATAGAATTTGCAGGTAAGTTTTTATCTACCCTGCTTTGATAGGTTATCATTTGATAGTAAAAATGAGTTATTTCATTATTATTGAGATTAAACTTAGTTTCTACTCTCTCAATAAAGTCAGATTTAACAAGTATAAGTGCAAGAAAAAAATGCAAGAAAAAAACATAAGAAATAAAAATAAATTTATTTTTCGTCATTAAATTTAACCCTAGAAAACTATAACCAACTCTCTTCTAAAAGAAATAATTTGAATTTTTCTCACACACTATACTAGATCAACTTATAATCTTCCATCCACTTCATCGGTCTTAAGTAAATATTTAATATCATAAAGAACATGATTCTCTTTACCCAAAATACGAATATCTGTTGCTCCCATCTCTTTAAACTCATCATGAGACACCGCTAATATAACTGCATCGTAGTCTCCTGCTTT
>JAAEPP010000633.1 GCA_024232495.1 Flavobacteriaceae bacterium | reverse complement strand
TGAAGTGAACCCTTATTGCGGGGCTAAGGTTTCACTAAGTTTCATGGGGAACCATAAGAAACCCTCAGTTAATAAGTTCTAGGCTGTTCCCATGGACAACACTGTTGTAATCCGTATGTTTACAACGTTTTAGAGCAAACGGAATTGTTTTAATCCATGCGAAAGGCGTACTTTATAAGAAATTGAGGTGAACACATATTCCGGGGCTAAGTTCTCACTAAGTCTCATGGGGAATTATAAGAAACCCTCGGTGTAATAAGTTTTAGGCTGTTTCCATGGACAGAACTGATGTAATACGTTTCTTTATAACGTTTTAGAGCAAACGGAATCGTTTTATTTCATGCGAATGGCGTACTTTGTAAGATATTAAGATGAACTCTTATTGCGGGCCAAGGTTTTCAATAAGTTTCATGGGGAACTATAAGAAACCCTCGGTGTAATAAGTTCTAGGCTGTTACCATGGTTAGAACTGATGTAATACGTATTTTTACAAAGTTTTAGAGCGAACGGAATCGTTTTATTCTATAAGAAAGGCGTCCTTTATAAGAAATTGAGGTGCACTTTTATTGCAAGCTATGTTTTCACTAAGTTCCCTGGGGAACTATAAGAAACCCTCGGTGTAATAAGTTCTAGGCTGTTCCCATGGACACAACTTTTG
>JAAEPP010000632.1 GCA_024232495.1 Flavobacteriaceae bacterium | reverse complement strand
GTGGAGCTTTGTTTGTTATGGTCAACAATGCCAACTGGCCAACTGGATAACCAGCTTTCTGGGCTCTTTTATCGGTTCGGTCGTTTGGCGCGCGGGCGGGTCTATTTCGATAGAGCACCTATTCCTTGTTATTATGACCTGTAGTGAATGCTTACACATCATACCTTTCGTTATGCCTGCCAATTAAATGTTTTAGGTGCCATTTCTCAAATAAAAGAAATAGTTGGGCAGCATTGCTCAACTCAGGATTTTTATCAGAAGTAAATATTGATATTTATTAATTAATTTTTAAAAAATCGGGATGAGCAATGATGCCCAACTATTTAATTTATTCATCTGGAATATCCTACTCCCTGGCCGCCCAGCAGCTTCAGACTGGCGCCAGGTGGGGTCAGTGCAGCTTCAGGCAGGGATGGCAGGTCCCAGGGGAATTGAATGTGAAGCTGCTGACTGAGAGTCTGGGGACGAGTTTACCAGTCTGGGACGAGATGACCAGTTGACTGTAGTCCAGCACAGGACGTGGGGTGCAGGGTGCAGGGGGACATAGCTCAGGGTGCAGTGCTCAGGGAGGAAAAACAAAACCTGTTCTGTGATCAGTTGACCCTTCCAGACTGGTTTTTATGAAAACCCAGAACTGTGCCGCCAAACCCCTATATTGTACCATAGTGCAAGGGGCACAGAGCTGATCAGCCTCCCATCAGTCAGGGCGGGGGGAGTCCATAAGCCATGATGGTGGGGTCGGAGACCCCATGCCTTCTAGTAACTTTTTATTTG
>JAAEPP010000631.1 GCA_024232495.1 Flavobacteriaceae bacterium | reverse complement strand
TTGATCCATGCGAAAGGCGTACTTTATACGAAATTGAGATGAAATCATATTGCAGGGCTAAGTTTTACTAAGTTTCATGGAGAAACTATAAGAAACCCTCAGTGTAATAAGCTCTAGGCTGTTAACATGGACAGAACTGTTGTAATACGTATGTATACAACATTTAAGAGCAAACGGAATCGTTTTATTCCATGGGAAAGGCATACTTTGTAAGAAATTGAGGTGATTTCTTTTTGCTGGGCTAAGTTTTCACTAAGTTTCATGGGGGACTATAAAAAACCCTCGGTGTAATAAGTTCTAGGCGGTTCCCATGGACAGAACTGTTGTAATAAGTTTGTTTACAACGTTATAGAGCAAAGGGAATCGTTTTATTCCGTGCGAAAGGCGTACTTTATAAGAAATTGAGGTGAACTCTTCTAGCAGGGCTAAGTTTTCACAACGTTTCATAGGGAGCTATAAGAAACCCTCGGTGTAATAAGTTCCAGGCTGTTCCCATGGACAGAACTGTTGTTATACAGCTGTTTACAACGTTTTAGAGCAAACGGAATCGTTTTATTCCACACGAAAGGCGTACTTTATAAGAAAATTGAGGTGAACTCTTATGGCGGGGCTAAATTTTCACTAACTTTCATGGGGAACTTTAAGGAACCCGCGAAGTAATAAGTCCTAGGCCGTTCCCATGGCCAGAGCTGTTGTATTTCGTATATTTACAACATTTAAGAGCAAACGGAATCGTTTTATTCCACGCGAAAGG
>JAAEPP010000630.1 GCA_024232495.1 Flavobacteriaceae bacterium | reverse complement strand
TTGATAACCAAATCATAAAGCCTTGCAAATGATATAGGGAAGGATATAAGCTTCTTCTGAAGCCACTAGTTAACAGTTAAGTTGTGTATTGTTGATAACCAAATCATAAAGCCTTGCAAATGATATAGAGAAGGATATAAGCT
Organism: Flavobacteriaceae bacterium; assembly: GCA_024232495.1. Taxonomy (GTDB): domain Bacteria; phylum Bacteroidota; class Bacteroidia; order Flavobacteriales; family Flavobacteriaceae; genus Marifrigoribacter. The sequence goes on along the minus strand of JAAEPP010000630.1, from coordinate 395 downwards.
TCTTCTGAAGCCACTAGTTAACATTTAAGATGTGTATTGTTTGTAACCAAATCATAAAGCCTTGCAAATGATATAGGGAAGGATATAAGCTTTTCCTGAAGCCACTAGATAACAGTTAAGATGTGTATTGTTGATAACCAAATCATTAAGCCTTGCAAATGATATAGGGAAGGAAATAAGCTTCTCCTGAAGCCACTAGTTAGCAGTTAAGATGTGTATTGTTGATAACCAAATCATAAAGGCCTTGCAAATGATATAGGGAAAGATATAAGCATCTTCTGAAGACACTAGTTAACAGTTAAGATGTGTATTGTTGGTAACCAAATCATAAAGCCTTGCAAATGATATAGGGAAAGATATAAGCATCTTCTGAAGACACTAGTTAACAGTTAAGA
>JAAEPP010000629.1 GCA_024232495.1 Flavobacteriaceae bacterium | reverse complement strand
GAGCGCCCTCCATCACAGGAACCGCGCCATAGCCTGCCCTGCCCGTGCTGCGGCCCTGCCTGCTCAGCAGTTGCAGCTAGCTACGCACGGGCGGAGGACCTACCTCATCCCACCCACCTCATGGTGGGAAGGTTAGTCATGGCTGCCACTCTTATGTACTAGTGTAATACCGGGTTCCCCTGTTTGTTCTTAACACGCGATAAGACTCTTTTCTCCCGAGATGAGCCTTATCCTGTTGTGAAGGGAGACTATGCCTGCGACTGCTATGTGTTCAATCCGAAATATAAGTAGTAAGCAGTAGCACTTCTCAGACTTTGCATCCTTGGCCTTGGCGGCGGCGGGAGTCCCCTCTAATGGCCACTCTGCGACCCCAAGGACTCGACATTAAGAACAAGCTTGAGTAGGACCGGTCTCGGTACGTACCAGGCACCATGAGTATGGTGCGTGTCGTTTCCGAACCGACTCTGTGTGTTGGGTCTGGCACCATCTAGCGGTGCCATCCACGCACTGGAAAGCTCACCTGGGAGGGTGGGTCACGACATGAGGAGAGAAACCGCGTGGAATATCTCCAAGCAATGAAATTAACTAGTCTTGCACTGGTTGCTCTGTGGGTCGTGGCAGTGAGCTGCAACCTCCCGAACAGCCGGAGGGTGAAGGCTGACCGCGAGGCAGCGAAGGAACGCCGCCGACTCCGCCAGGAGGAGGAGGAGCGGGCAGCGGAGGCAGCCGAGGGGTCGGGTGCTAATCCTGAGGATACTAACACCACCATAACTACTACCACCACCACCACAACGACGCCACGTGCCACCCTTGCATCCCGTAACATCACTAGGTAGCTGAAGTGTGCCACGCATGATCCCGACTTTGGGTGCGCAGCTAGCTCTGAGGCGGATTCCGGGCCTGAACCGGAATCCGAACCTGAGCTCGAGTCAAGTGGTGACGACTCCGACGGCACGCACACCCAGAATGGTGAAGATAGTGGTCGTCAAAACGGTGAAGCCGGCCCGGGTGGTGATGACGGTGGAAACGGTGATGAGGGTGACCATGACGGAAGGAGTCTACCGAGTCTCTCCGGAGAGGATGATGTTGATCCAAGGGAAGCCGAGGGAGGTGGTATCGACCAAGGTGGTCCGGATAGCTACCGTCAAGAAGGCGAAGATGAGCGCAGACCAAGAGCCCCAGCTGAAGGCAGCAAGCCAGGTCCCCCAGTGAAT
>JAAEPP010000628.1 GCA_024232495.1 Flavobacteriaceae bacterium | reverse complement strand
ATACAAAATTTAGTTTTAGAGAAATTATTTTTTGGTATTTATCTAGAAAAATCATCAGATGGAAAAGTATACCATAATAATATTGTTGGGGATGCTGTTGAAGAATATAATTCTGGTAATGGAATTCAATTATGGTACTGCAAAAACATAGAAATAGATCAAAACATCATTACTCAAGTAAGAGATGGTATTTATTTGGAGTTTTCTGATTTTTGTAAAATCACTAACAATCAAAGTAAGTTTAATATTAGATATGGTCTGCATTTTATGTTTTCAAATGATGACATTTATGAAAATAATAATTTCGAAAAAAACGGTGCGGGAGTTGCAGTTATGTTTTCGAAAAGAATAAAAATGATAGCCAATATTTTTAAAGACAATTGGGGCTCTGCCTCTTATGGTGTCCTTCTAAAAGAAATTAATGATTCTGAAATTATTGGTAACCTATTTGAAACCAACACCATAGGGATTAACATAGAAGGCTCAAATAGAGTTCTTTATAAGTATAATGATTTTAAAAATAATGGATGGGCAATTAAATTTAGAGGCGCTTGTTACACAAATAATTTCACACAGAATAACTTCCTTTACAACTCGTTCGATTTGGCATACAACAGTAAGTTAAACGATAACACATTCAATCATAATTATTGGAGTAATTATTCTGGATACGATCTAGATAAAAATGATATTGGAGATGTTCCCTATCGTCCTGTTAAATTATTTTCATATGTTGTAAATAAAACTCCAGAAACTATAATCCTTCTAAGGAGCCTGTTTATTGATATTATTGATTTCTCTGAAAAAGTATCCCCTGTTTTTACTCCTGATAACTTAGTAGACAAATATCCACTAATGAAAATTATTGCTCATGATTGAAATAAAAAAACTTAATAAGAAATTTGGAAAAAATATCGTTTTAAAAAATCTCGACCTGAGCATCAATGAGGGGGGTATTTTTGCAGTATTAGGACCAAACGGTTCAGGAAAAACTACGCTTATAAAAAGCATCTTAGGAATGATAATTCCTCAATCAGGCATCATTAAGTTTAATGGTAATAATATAAAAAATAATTGGAAGTATAGAGATCAAATAGATTACCTCCCGCAAATTGCAAATTTTCCTAACAACCTTTCCGTAAAAGAGTTGATTAGGATGATTAAAGATCTAAGAGCGAGTCAGACAAAAAATGAAGAGGCTTTAATTAAGCTCTTTAAATTAGAGTCTTTTCTGGATAAAAAACTTGGTAACCTTTCAGGAGGTACTAAACAAAAAGTGAATTTAGTATTAACCTTTATGTTTGATAGTTCATTGATTATTTTAGATGAACCAACCACTGGATTGGATCCCATTTCTTTAATTAGGCTCAAAAAATTAATAACGATGGAAAAAGAAAAAGGGAAAACGATATTAATAACTTCTCATATCATGAGTTTTGTCGAAGAGGTGGCCGATGAAATTGTATTTCTGTTGGAAGGTGAAATATACTTTAAAGGAAGTATTCCAGCATTAAAAACAAAAACAAATCAACCCGATTTTGAACATGCCATCGCATCCATATTAACTGAAAGTTATGCTTAAAATATTAAAATATAGTTTTTTCGATTTAATGCGTAGCCGTTGGAGTTATGTTTATTTTTTCTTTTATCTTTTATTAGGTATTGTGTTGCTTTTTTTAAATAACAATCTTTCCAAAGCAGTAATTACATTAATGAATGTTATTATAACTTTAGTGCCTTTAATCGGAACCATTTTTGGGGTGATGTATTATTATAATTCAAAGGAGTTTACTGAATTATTATTGGCGCAACCTATAAAAAGGACAGCTATATTTCTTGGGCAATTTTTAGGGGTCGCACTATCTTTATCAATGAGTCTAATTTTAGGCTTGGGCTTACCTTTTGTATTTTATGGTATATTTAAATCATCTGCCATATGGGATTTTACCCTATTATTAATAACAGGAACCTTTTTAACATTAATTTTTACAGCCTTAGCTTTTAATATTGCACTATCAAATGAAAATAAAATTAAAGGTTTTGGGTATGCTATTTTATTGTGGCTATTTATGGGGGTAATTTATGACGGGATCTTTTTAATATCGTTGGTTTTTTTTGAGGATTACCCATTAGATAAATTTTCATTAATAGCCACCATGTTTAACCCTATAGATTTATCAAGAGTATTGGTGCTTTTAAAACTTGATATTTCAGCATTGTTAGGCTATACAGGGGCTGTTTTTCAACAATTTTTTGGAACCAATTTCGGGATGACGATATCTGTTTTTGTTTTGAGCTTGTGGGTTCTAATTCCTACTTATTTCATAAAACTAAAATCTAACAGAAAAGACTTTTAGTCCATAACAGTTATTTTAACGATTATCAATTTTTAGCATCCATAAAAGATGGAGCTTAAATAATTAAAAATGGTAGAAAATTAGATAAGTATATATTATCTTAGATTTACTGATAGCTAACTAATGGATTACAATCGTATAAAAATAAGCCTAGATCAAGCCGAAAAAATTCTTTTAGACATCTACGGAATTGAAGGTGCCGTAAGTCCTTTGCCAGGCTATGTCGATTTTAATTTTAAGATAAAAACAAAAAAAGAAGAAAGGTTTGTCTTAAAAATATCTCGACCCAATGAAAATAGAAAGTATCTAGATTATCAACAGAAATTATTACAGTATATCGATCAATCTGATGAAAAAATTATGGCTCCCAAGGTCCTATTTGATCAAAATGATGAGGCGATTTCTGAGATTATTGACGACTACGGAAACAAACGCTATGTAAGAATGCTTACCTGGGTTTCAGGTAGAGTTTGGAGTGCTGTAAATCCACAATTAGCAAATTTTCGCCAGAGCCTGGGAGAACAATGTGGAATCTTAACTAAAATACTTCAAAATTTTGACCATCCCGAGGCGCATTACTATTTTGAATGGGATATTGCTCAAGGTCTCTGGACAAAAAAACACCTACACTTATTTGACGAGCAAAAAAAAGAAGTACTTCGCTACTTTCAAGACTTATTTGAAGCCTCTCAAGCTTCCTATAAAAAACTTCGTAAAAGTGTGGTCCATAACGACCCCAATGATAACAATATAATTGTTTCGCTGGATTTACATAATCCAAGGGCATTAGCTGCAATCGATTATGGAGACGCCATGTATACTCAAACCATTAACGATTTAGCGATTCTTTGTGCCTATGGTGCTTTTGGACACGAAAATCCTTTAAGTGCATTGTTAGATTTGGTAAAAGGGTATCATTCTAAATTTAAATTAGAAGAAAAAGAATTAGTGCATTTATACCATGCCATTGCGATGCGTTTAATTATTATTGTAACCAGGGCAGCAATGAGTAAAATTGAAGAGCCCGATAATCCCTATTTATGGATCAGTGAAAAACCGGCCTGGAAAGTATTGAACAAATGGTTTTTAATCTCCGCTGATTTTGCCTATTACAGTTTCCGTGATGCCTGTGGTTTTAGTGCACACCCAGATGAAAATACTTTTAAAAAATGGGCCGCCTCAAAATCTTTTAAACTTTCAGAGTTATTTCCGACAATCAATAAAGATGTGGTGCATCCCCTAGACCTAAGTGTTTCTAGTAAATGGATGGGACACGAAAAAGAGTTTAACAACTTAGACTACTTTCAATATAAAATTGATCAAGTACAAAAAAATGAACCGGATAAACTAATTGCGGGGGGCTACCTAGAACCTAGATCTATTTACACCACGAACACCTATGACCGTATTGGGAATAATGGTACAGAACGTAGAAGTATTCATCTAGGAATTGATTACTGGCTCCCAGTAGAAACAGCAGTGCACGCCATTTTGGATGGAGAGGTTGTCCTTGCCGTAAATGACGCTGGGAATAAAGAATACGGTGGCTTAGTTATTTTAAAACATCAAATAGACGGATGGCTATTTTATACACTTTATGGTCATTTAAGTGTTGCTAGTGCCACTAAAAACAAGAGAGGCCATCAACTTAAAAAAGGGGATAAAATTGGTGTGTTAGGGAATACTACTGAAAACGGAAATTGGGCACCTCATCTTCATTTTCAAGTTGTATTATCATTGTTAGATTACGAATTAGATTTTCCCGGGGTTGCTTATTTTTCTGAAATAACTGTTTGGAAAAGTATTTGTCCAGATCCGAATGTATTGTTTAAGTCTGATTCCCTAACTCCAAAACACTATGCAGACCCAGAAGCACTTAAAAATTACCGCCAACAACATTTAGGAAAAAGCCTACATCTTCATTATAAAACTCCTATTGAAATGGTTCGAGGTTCTGGAGTGTTTTTGGTAGATTCGGTCGGAAGAAAATATTTAGATACGGTAAACAATGTGGCTCATGTAGGTCATGAAAATTTTGAGGTAGTAAAAGCAGGGCAAGAACAAATGGCGCTCATCAATACCAACACCCGTTATTTGCATGAAAATATTAATACCCTTGCTAAAGAGCTACTGGAAACCTTACCGCCAGAACTAAATGTGTTACATTTTGTAAACTCTGGGAGTGAAGCAAATGAATTGGCGGTTAGGATGGTAAAAATAGTAACTGGTGAAAAAGACATGATTGTAAGCGAAGCAGGCTACCACGGGAACACCAATATCTGTGTTGCTATTAGCTCCTATAAATTTGACGGAAAAGGAGGTCAAGGCGCACCAGAATATACGCACGTTTTTCCCTTGCCAGATAAATTTAGAGGAAAATACAGAGGAAATGATGCCACGGAAGAGTACTTGGAAGAAGTGCAGCAACAACTAAAAAATATTACTAGTAAAGGCCGAAATGTTGCCGGCTTTATAATAGAACCCATTATTAGCTGTGGCGGGCAAATTGTATTGCCTGAGGGGTTTTTAAAAAAATCATACCAGGCTATAAGAAATTCCGGAGGGCTTTGTATTTCTGACGAAATCCAAACAGGCTGTGGGCGTATGGGAAAAACATT
>JAAEPP010000627.1 GCA_024232495.1 Flavobacteriaceae bacterium | reverse complement strand
TTGACTATTACTGAGACCATTATTAACCAAAAATGCTTTCTTTGGGTAAAGATAGCTCAATTTGAAATTACAAACAAATGTGGTATATGTACAACTAGCGCCATCTCCATCTGTATATCCTTTTTATCATAACATGCAATTTTGGGGGGCTAAGGTATAAGAACTAATCCAAAAAAGATTTGGGTTTAGATAATTTAGATATATTTTTAGAAATAAAAAAATCTATTGGATCTAAATTACTTGAAACCAACTATGAAAAAAAATCTAATGCTGGAAATAACCCATTTCATTCAGTAAATATTTAAAAGTCTAATTAGCTTTATTTTGACAATCACATTAAAGCTGTATGTATCTGTCTATCTACTATATCAAATGTTATAGCACGAGAGTGATTCTGTAACTTCTTAATGGTATTTTAATTGAGTTTAAACACCAAAACAAATATTATCTTTAACTTTTTATTGTAATTTCACATTAAAAGAGGCAAATCCATCCTTTGTGCCATAATGGAAATAATAACCTCGCCTTCGGCTCGTACATTATTCACTAGATAATACAGCTCAATTTCTTATGCAAACTGTTTACCATATGCGTATTTTAAGGTGCAAATTGAATTCAGACTCAAAAGTAACATTAATACTATCTAGCGATTTTTGAAATATCTAGCTTTTTTTTGAGATATTCAAACTCCCGATCCCCCTGTGCAATGCACATAGGATCAG
>JAAEPP010000626.1 GCA_024232495.1 Flavobacteriaceae bacterium | reverse complement strand
TAGAACTTTCAGTTAAATATCCACTATCTATAGACTGATTATCAAATAATCGGACTATTTTTACATAAAGACCGATCGATCAATCATTAAATATAAATTGTTCAGCCAAAGGAACATGACATTGAATATAATGAAGATATTGAATATATATAGCATTTATTAGGCTATATACTGGATTTATATTTCTTAATAGACCGATTATATAGTGAAAATATTGATAATTAATGAGTGATAGATCTTAAGAGAATATATAATAATATAAAATAAATACATTACGATATTCAGAATATTGATTAGTTAGTTATGAAAAGAAAGGACTTTAAAAAATAGCTCGTGAAATATTGATAAAACACGTGAATTATTAGCTATAATTTCATGATTATCTTACAATTAATAATGGAATAAATTGATAGATAGATACTGAATAATCAATTTTAATATTTTTAAGAGCTATTGAATATATAATAAAAGGAAATAAAATAGATAATATTAAGTAGTATTGAATTATGATAAATACTCATAAATTATAATGAAAATAGAACGATTGATTATACGATTTAGTTTAATTCTGAATGAAAGATAATTAATAAGTAAATACCTAATGAATAATTATATAATAATAAGATAAATAATAATAGATAATAGAAAAAATAATAACAATAATAAGATGAATGATATGGTAAGATATTGACTGATTATTAACAGATTATTGAGAAAAGAGAATAAGATATAAAACATGATAATTTTAAAGTATAAATAGTAATAATAAGGTAAAAGTTGACGACTGTTTATTAAAAACAATAAGTTGTGCTAAAATAATGTTAAATATACTTCTATCTCAGTGGATAATGTTTAGGTAAAGATCGATAAATCAATAAAAATAAGTAGTCCTTTAATTGATAAAATATATGGAGCTATAGCTATTGAATAAGAAGACATTAAAAGAATACCATTCATTAAAAATAATATACTTAATAAAGAAGAATAAATTAATAC
>JAAEPP010000625.1 GCA_024232495.1 Flavobacteriaceae bacterium | reverse complement strand
CCAAATCATAAAATTGCTCAAATATACTTTTGTTAGCAGAGTTTTTTATTTGGTTTTTGCGCAACATATGATGTAATTCAATACCATCTAGTGTAGCTGCAGCAGAATGATATGATTTAAATCCTAAGGTTGGTTTAGTGATCTTCTTAATAAAACGATGATCTTGCTCAACAATATTGTTTAAATATTTACATTGACTAATTTCAATTCTTTGTGATTTTCGCAAACCCTTATTAATATCTTTAAATGCAACATTGTTCGAACCGCTTTTATCAATATTTATCTTTATCGGCTTACGTGAAGATTTTATAGATTTCATGAAAAATTTAATAGCTACTTTTTTATCTCTCTTTTTTGAAAAATAACAATCAACTGTATTGCCTTCTTTATCAACAGCACGATATTGATACATCCATTTACCCTTAACTTTAATATAAGTTTCATCCATACGCCAGCTCGCAGCAATGTGCTTGCGTTTCTTCATGAATCTGGCTGCAAGTTGTGGAGAATATTTAACAACCCAACGATTTATTGTTGCATGGTCGACCGCTATACTCCTTTCTGCAAGCAGTTCTTCAATATTGCGATAACTCAGGGAATAAGCAACAT
>JAAEPP010000624.1 GCA_024232495.1 Flavobacteriaceae bacterium | reverse complement strand
TTTCAGTTTTGAAACCATACCAAGGACAGCTCTAAACCAATCTATGCAGGGCAATTTTGACTTGTGTCGAAAATAGAAAAATCAACATGAATTTTCTCTTTCCCCCTTCTTTAGTTTCATATATGAAAAAAAGTGTTTGCTTAACCTTACTCATCTATTTTTAGCGCCTTCCTAAAAAACAATGTAGTAATAATGACCGCATGAGAGTGATTACTGTGATATCGGACCTGAGGGGCCTATTAAATAGACCCGAACGAAGTGAGGGATATTTAAGGCCCGAAGGTCCGATATCACAGTAATCACTCTCAGTAGGTCATTATTACTATTTGATAACTAGCTGGCTATTAAAGACGTTTTGTTGCCTTTTAATTAACAGCAACACCAGTGACCAGTCAAAAATGAGGGCCCAGGGCAGTTAATGGAGTATTTTTGACTGGTAGCCATATGTACCTTTTAATGAAAAAAAAGTGTTACCGAAGCCCAATTTTGCCAAAAATATTTTTTCTGTTTTATTTATCATAAATTACAGCACATAAAGTATAAAAATAATTTTTCCAGTGTATATGTCTGGATTTAGCATATAGGATTATAACATGGGTGTGATCAAATTATTGAACATTGGCCAAAACAAATGCACAGACAGAAGGTTGTGCGTAGGACACTGAAAATCAAATATGAA
>JAAEPP010000623.1 GCA_024232495.1 Flavobacteriaceae bacterium | reverse complement strand
CGTTTTCTAAGGCTATTATAGCCTAATATGCTCCCTGAACAGTCCCAAGTGGATAAAAAGCCTATAGGGAAGAATATATTTTCGGTCAATTTTCACCAAAAAACCATGGGCTAACCATTAGGCTTTTTCCCATTTTTTGGGTAATTTTGTTGGAATTTTTTCTGACCATTTTATGCATTTTCTAAGGCTATTATAGCCTAAAACTGCTCCCTGAACAGTTCCAAGTGGATAAAAAGCCTATATGGAAGAATATATAGCCTATATGGAAGAATATATTTTCGGTCAATTTTCAACAAAAACCATGGGCTAACCATTAGGCTTTTTCCCAATTTTTGGGTAATTTTGTTGGAAATTTTTTCTGATCATTTTATGCATTTTCTAAGGCTATTATAGCCTAAAATTGCTCCCTGAACAGTCCCAAGTGGATAAAAAGCCTATATTTAAGAATATATTTTCGGTCAATTTTCACCAAAAACCATGGGCTAACCATTAGGCTTTTTCCCATATTTTGGGTAATTTTGTTGGAATTTTTTCTGCCCATTTTATGCATTTTCTAAGACTATTATAGCCTAAAACTGCTCCCTGAACAGTTCCAAGTGGATAAAAAGCCTATATGGAAGAAT
>JAAEPP010000622.1 GCA_024232495.1 Flavobacteriaceae bacterium | reverse complement strand
TCCAGACTGATAAACATCTGAATTATTTTCATTTCCAGTTTGTAAGACATCAGAATTATTGGTCAATCCTGTTTGAGTGACTCCTGATCCATTTCCATTTCCAGTTTGATTCACCGTACTTTGATTGGTTTGTGCAAATACAATTGTTCCGCACATAAGTGCAGCTGCACTAAGCATTAATTTGTTCATGATTTTAGATATTTAGTGGTTAATAATTAAATTTATTTAGTATTATTTAGTGGTCAATGATTAATAATTAAAATCAATTTATCTGCGAATGATAGCCTCAATGACACTTTTTTTTTAAAATCAAGACCTGCTAATAATTATTACAAACAGACTAAACTGCAAATTTTGTGGGATAAATAAGTTGGGATAAAACACTTAAAATTGGGATAAATAAATATAAGTGTTAAGAGGTTAGAATTATAATTATTTCTAACACACCAAAAGTATATTTAAAAAAAATAGAAAGCAACTTGTAAGGAATATCAGTATTTTTTTTAAAATATTTTGTAGGTTTTTTCCTTCTACTAATTTTTAAAATATAGATGAACTGATGATGATTTTCGACGAAATACAATTTAAAATACTAAATATTAGTTTTGTTAAAGTTTTGTTAAATCATTAATTGCTTCTAAAAAAAAGTTTGATTGTACTATTAAAATTAGTGCATACACGTAGATATTGTATCACTCAAAATTTGATTTATGAAAATTAAATTTATAAAAAAAACTTTTTATTAGTGGAATTAAAAAAATCCATTTAACTATAGTTAAATGGATTTTTTTTTAAAAGTTTGAATATACAATTTACTTGAGCATGATCATTTCTCGATATTTAGATAAAGGCCAAATTTCGTCATCAACTAATAATTCTAATTTATCACAATGGTATCTAATTTCATCAAAATACGGCTTTACCTTATCACAGTATGCTGCTGCACATTTTTCTGGTGAACTTGTTTTATTAGCTTTTTTACGTTCATTTATCATAGCTGTGATTCCCTTATTAATTTTTTCAATATGCTCAGAAATCATTTCAATTAATTTTAATTGCTCTATTGATAATTTTTTGAATCCACTTCCATAAATATCTTTTAGTCCTTGTACATTTTGAATCAATCTGTTTTGATATTTAATTGCAGTTGGAATAACATGATTTCTTGCGATATCCCCCAAAACTCTACCTTCAATTTGAATACGCATGGCATATTCTTCAACTTTAATCTCATAACGTGCTTCTATTTCAACTCTACTCATAATATTGAGTTCTTCGTACAAGGCAATCGTTTTTTCTGAAATTTTAGCTTTTAAAGCCTCTGGAGTACTTTTATTATTACTAAGCCCTCGTTTTTTTGCTTCTTTTTCCCAGGCCTCTCCGTAACCGTCACCTTCAAAACGAATTCTTTTTGAATCTTTAACATACTCTCTTAGCACGTTAAAAATTGCATCATCTTTTTTCATGTTTTTTTTCTCAATTAGAGAATCAACGCTTTTCTTAAATTCAATTAGTTGCTTAGCGACTATTGAATTTAATACCGTCATAGGTGTTGCACAATTTGCGGTAGATCCAACAGCTCTAAATTCAAACTTATTTCCAGTAAAAGCAAATGGAGAAGTTCTGTTACGATCGGTATTGTCTAAAAGAATTTCAGGAATTTTACCTACTACATTTAATTTAAGTTCCGTTTTTTCCTCTGGAGATAATTTTCCATTGGTTACTTTTTCTAATTCTTCTAATGCTTTAGTGAGTTGCGAACCAATAAATACCGAGATAATAGCTGGAGGTGCCTCATTAGCTCCTAATCGATGATCGTTATTTGCGCTGGCTATAGAAGAACGCATCAACTCTTCATATTCATTGACTGCTTTTATGGTATTGATAAAAAAGGTTAAAAACTGAAGATTTCGTTTAGGAGTTTTGTGGGGACTTAATAAATTAATTCCTGTATTGGTACTTAATGACCAATTATTATGTTTTCCACTTCCATTTATCCCTTTAAAAGGTTTTTCATGAAACAAAACTTTAAAGTGGTGCCTTTCTGCAACCTTTTCCATAATATCCATCAGTAAGGAATTATGATCTACCGCCAAATTTGCTTCTTCAAAAATAGGTGCTAGCTCAAACTGATTTGGAGCTACCTCGTTATGACGCGTTTTAACAGGAATTCCTAATAACATACATTCCGTTTCTAAATCGCGCATATAATCTAAAGCTCTTGTAGGAATAGAACCAAAATAATGATCATCCAATTGTTGTCCTTTTGCTGCTTCATGACCCAACAATGTTCTTCCTGTTAAGGTAATATCTGGTCGTGATGCGGCTAATGCTTTATCAATTAAAAAATATTCTTGTTCCCAACCGAGTGTTGCAATGGTCTTTGTCACATTTTTATCAAAATATTTTGCCACTGCAGTTGCTGCGGTATCCAATACCTGTAATGATCGTAATAAAGGTGTTTTATTATCCAATGCTTCGCCAGTATAAGCAACAAAAACGGTAGGGATACAAAGCGTAGTTCCATATATAAAAGCTGGAGATGTAGGATCCCATGCAGTGTAACCTCTTGCTTCAAAAGTATTTCTGATACCACCGTTTGGAAAACTTGATGCATCTGGTTCTTGCTGAACTAATTGTCCTCCGCCAAATTTCTCAATAGCCTGTCCATCACCAGTTGTTTCAAAAAATGCATCATGCTTTTCTGCTGTAGATCCAGTTAGAGGCTGGAACCAATGTGTATAGTGTGTGGCACCATTGTTAATGGCCCATTCTTTCATACCTGTAGAGATATGGTCGGCTATATTGCGATTAATTTTTGATCCGTTAACGGTAGCGTCTACAACACTATTGTAGGATTCTTTAGTTAAATATTGTCGCATCGCAGCCTCATTAAATACATTTTTACCAAATATGGTCGAGCGTCTAGCTGGTTCTTCAACAACTACGGGTTTTCTTCTTAATGTTTCTTTGATTGCTTGAAATCTGAGTGTGGACATACTAAAAGGATTCGATTAATTAATAAAAAAACAAAATTAGCTATTTTTAAGCTATCACCCCCTCTTTTTTTTAATAAAAATTAAAAAAACTAGTATTTTTTTATCAACACCCCCTATAAATAAGGTAAATAATTAAATTTTAATTATAATTAACAAAAACTGAGATCATAAAAATAGCATAAGCCAGACAGAGAAGCACTCCTTTATATCTAGTCAATAAGTACTTCTTTGGTAGTCTTGCGAGAAGATATATAGCAAGAGAAAAACCAAGCATCCACACAACATCTTTTAAAAGTAACGGTAAACTTGATTCTAATATTATGATAGGCCTAATAAGTGCAGTTATCCCTATAACTGAAGCGATATTGAAAATATTAGAACCTATTATATTACCAATTAATAACGCTTTTTCATGTTTTAATGCCGCTACAACAGAAGCTGCTAATTCTGGAATACTAGTACCTACAGCAATCATTGATACTGCAATCACACGATTACTTACTTCAAAAAATTGAGCAATACCAACTGCTCCTGCAACCAACAATTCGCTTCCGCCCCATAGAGAAATTCCTCCTATTGAAAACCAAAGTAAAATTTTAAAATTGGAAGTAACCTCAGTATCGATTTCTATAGAGTCTGTTGCTTTTTGTGCTCTGGTATTTTTTTTTGCTTTTTTTACTAAAAACCACAAATATGCTAAAAGAGCAATAAGTAATCCGATACCCTCAGCTCTTCCAATATCATTTCCAGATTTTAGGATTAGATAAAAGGACCCCGAGAACAACATCATTACCGGCCAATTAAATTTATAAAAATCTCGGTCTAAAAATAAAGGTGAAATAATTGCCGTTACCCCTAAAACTAAACCAATATTAGCAATGTTAGAACCAATAACATTACCCAATGCAATATAGGGATAACCGTCAAATGCAGCCTGAATACTTACAAATAATTCTGGTGCAGACGTAGCAAAAGAAACCACCGTCAGACCAATGATCATTCGTGATAAATGAAACTTAAGTGAAATAGCAACAGAAGATCGCACTAAAAATTCCCCTCCTATTACTAATAGGGTTAAACCCAACAAAACGAATACTATATTCATAATATCAATATTGATTGCGAAGATACTATTAAATAAAAATTTATTGACTAGCTGCGAATTATATATTCACATAAAAAGGAGGGTATTCTCTGTTAATTCTTATTATTTTCAATAAAAATTAATTAATTTTACACAAAAATTATTAAAAAAAATGACAAAGCACCTCTTCATTTTCTCAATTATAGCAATCACGTTAAGTTGTAAGCAAAAGAATATAGAATTAACCCTAAATAAAACAGAAAAAGAATCAACTATTGATAATTCTTCAATAAAAATTGATTCTATAAGTAGCCAAGATATTTATGTGCTAGAAAAAAAAGCCTATAAAAAAGAAGATTCCACTTTAGTGAGCGGAATCGTGGAAAACTACTTCGATACCGGAGAACTGAAACAAATAAAAACCTACAAAAACGGAATACTTAACGGGCCTAGAAGGGTATTTAGAAAAAATGGCAAACTCCAACAAGAAGGAATTTATATTAATGGTGAAGTTGAAGGCTACAGAAGAGCTTGGAATGAAAACGGAATCCTTATTGGTGAAAGATTATACGAAAATGGTGTTGTTGTTGGTTCGCAAAAAAGATGGTATGACAATGGAAACTTAAAAAGTGAAATTAGCTATGAAAATGGCAAAATTAATGGGAAAGCCATAAAATATAATGAAGAGGGGGAGATAACAGAAGAAAAGACCTATATAAATGGAAAACTAATAAATTAACTCAAATTAACAGTAAAAGACTTCCTTCTAAAAAGGATTGAGCTTTTAGTTGTATTTTTAATTATGCAAAAATCTATCTTTAAAACCCTCGCGAAAATTAATAAAACAATTCTTCCAAGTTTCACAAAACAACGATTGGATTTATCGAAAGCAAAAAAATGGCAAATGGCCTTGTTTGGATATCGTTTATGGGTAACAAAAAAAGCATTGGATTGAATAAAAAAAGCAAACAGGAATGTTTGCTTTTTTTGTGGTGACCACGGCAGGATTCAAACCTGCAACCTCCTGAGCCGTAATCAGGTGCGCTATTCAGTTGCGCCACGTGGCCCTAAACGGGCTGCAAATATAAAAATATATTGTTGATAATCTAGCTTAATACTAAAAAATAAACCGATAAAATTATACGATTTCAGCGCTTAAATCTGCTTGTAACAATTGAGTGCAACGTGGCTTTAATTCTTCATACGAACCTGTTCTAACAGTACATTTTCCCTTATAATGAACTATAATAGAACACTGTTCAGCTTGTTCTAGCGTATGACCACAAACACGTATTAAAGTTTCTACTACGTGATCAAAAGTATTCACATCATCATTAAACAAAACTATTTGATGTTCATTAACTCTTATTTCGGCTACGTCTGTATCTTCTTTTATTTGTTCTTTTGTTGCCATAGAGATTAGATATTTTATTTTTTAAATATTGCTGCAACCCAATTATTACGTTCTTTTTTATCAACGAATGTTAAATTAAGTTTAGTACATGTTGCATTGATTAAATTTAAGTCTTCGTTGTAAAAGCCGCTTAAAAATAATCTCCCTCCATTTTCTAAACTAGAATAATAAGACTCCATATCTTTTAATAGAATATTTCTGTTGATATTAGCTATTATAATTTGGTATTTTTTATTCTCTAATAACGAAACATCACCTAAAAACGTTTTAATATTTTTACAATTATTCCTTTCAATATTTTCTAAAGAATTTTTATAACACCAAGAATCAATATCGATAGCATCAATTTTAGAGGCCCCTCTAAATTCAGCTAATATTGCAAGAACTGCCGTACCGCAACCCATATCTAAAACTGTTTTATTGGAAAAGTCAGTCTCTAATATATGCTGAAGCATCATATAAGTAGTTTCATGGTGCCCAGTTCCAAAAGACATTTTAGGTTCAATTATAATCTCATAATCAACATTTGCTTGTGGATGAAAAGGAGCTCTAACGACACATTTTTGGTCTACTTCGATTGGATGAAAATTTTTCTCCCAAGCTGCATTCCAATTTACTTGTTCAATTTCTTTGAAAGAATAAGTGATTTCAAATTCGGTAGAATTTAATATTTGAATTTCCTCCAAAATATTTTTATTCCACTCTTTTTTTTGAATATATGCTTTTAAGCCTTGATGATCCTCCACAAAACTTTCAAAACCAACATATCCTAGTTCAGCTATTAAAATTTCATTCCCTAAAGACAGTGGTTTAACTAAAAAACTATACTCTAAGTAGACTTGTGACATCACTTAAAAAGAATTTATAATGGCCATAAAACTTTTAGCATCTAGAGCTGCACCACCTATAAGACCACCATCTACATCCAACTTACCAAATATTTCCTTAGCATTTTCAGGCTTAACACTTCCTCCATAAAGAATAGAAACATCCTCTGAGATTGAGGTGTTATAATGTTCGGCCACTAATTTACGAATATATGCATGCATTTCTTGGGCTTGCTCTGGGCTTGCAGTTTGTCCTGTCCCAATGGCCCAAACTGGTTCATAGGCAAGAATAACTGACTTCCAACTAGAAGACGGCAAATGAAAAAGCGCATTTTTAATTTGACTTTCAACAACCTTAAAATGATTTTCGCTATTTCTGTCGTCTAACTGTTCTCCAAAACAAAAAATTACATCCATAGATTCTTGTAATGCTTTATCTACTTTTTCTTTTAAAATTAAGTCATCTTCATTAAAATATTCTCTTCGTTCACTATGTCCTAAAATAACAGCATTTACACCAACGGCTTTCAACATTTTTGCTGATATTTCGCCTGTAAAAGCACCACTTTCTGCATAATGCATATTTTGAGAAACTACTTGAATTGATGTTTCTTTTAAAAGCTTAGAAGCTTCCAGAAGATTTACAAAAGTGGGAGCAATCATTATCTCGGAATTTGAAGTCTTTTTCAACTCGATTAATTCTGAAATTAATGTTTTGGTTGCTGCCAAATCATTATTCATTTTCCAATTTCCTGCTACTATATTTTTTCTCATTTTTTAAGTTCTAATTTTTGGATCTAACCAACTGTAGATCAAGTCTACAAAAATATTAATAATTATAAATAATGAAGCTATTACTATGACCGCACCCATAATTACAGGTAGGTCTAAGGTATTAAGAGCATCTACAATTTCTTTTCCCAAACCATTCCAGCCAAATATAAATTCTACAAAAACAGCTCCTGCCAACATCGAAGCAAACCAACCTGAAATAGCAGTAATTACGGGATTCATAGCGTTTTTTAATGCATGTTTCCTTATGATGGAAAACTCACTTAAGCCCTTCGCTCTGGCAGTTCTAATATAATCCAAACTCAATATTTCCAATAAAGAATTTCGCATTAATTGGCTCACAACGGCCAAAGGCCTAATTCCCAAAACAAGTGCAGGTAGAATTAAATTTTTCCATTGAATGTATTTG
>JAAEPP010000621.1 GCA_024232495.1 Flavobacteriaceae bacterium | reverse complement strand
TGGAAGCAACACACACAGTATGTAAATACAAAAGTTTCAAAAGGCATTGGAATATTGGCAAAAATGAGGCATTTTGTATCACAGGACGTTTTAAGACAATTGTATCATGCCTTTATTGCGCCACATATCAGCTATGGTCTCATTTGCTGGGGTAGTGCATCAAAATGTAATACAACTTTATTGAATAAAAGTCTCAAAAAGGCGGTTAGAATTATGAATTTCGCAGACTATAGAGCTAAATCGAAACCTTTATTTTCTAAACTAGGCCTTTTTAACTTTGATGATCTTTTTAAATTAGAAGTTGCAAAGTTTATGTATGACATCAACAATAACAGCATAACTCCTGTTTTATGTGATTTATTTCAAAAAACAAATGCAAGGCATAACTATAAAACTCGTCAAGCAACTAATAAACAGTTTTGCTTGCCTATGGTGACAACAGAGGCAAGGAAAAAATTTATTAATTTTACCGGTATAAAAATTTGGAATCAAATTCCACTTGAAATTCGTTCAATGTCTAGTAAAAAACTATTTAATAAATTTCTCCGTAAGTGGTTACTACAAAATTGTTAAAATGACAAAAATTTATCAATTAGTACAGAACTCAAATCATTTCCTTCCATCTACTGTTTACAATGAAATGATTTTAATAAAATCTCCAATACTACCTCTAATTTCATCAACTGTGTCCCTGTTTTTTCATTTTTTTACTTTTATTATTATTATTTTTATTTTTTTATTTCTTTTTTATTCTGACTTTCTTCACATCTATTGTTCTGTTACAGTTTAAATTCAAATCGTTTACCAATTAATGTTGATCCTAATATTTACAAATGTTTTATATTGTTATAAATACCGTCATGTTGAATTTTACTATAAAAGGGCACTGGGCTCGATAACCTTAGGGTTCTTCTCAGTGTCCTTGACAACTTTTATTAAATCTATTAGAATGTTATAAGCATAATTTGTCTTTTAATTATTATATATTGTATTTTGTACTAATTATTGTTATGCTTAAGATTAGTTTGTAAATTGTTGTTGAATGAAAAAATTTGATTTGATTTGATTTGATTTGATATGCGGTGGGTTTTAAATCACGTGGTATGCAGATTCACAACAAAGAAATGATTCATGGAGTGTTTAGGATCATTGCCTAGGGCTGCGCAGCGTCTGTTGCGGACGGTTCAATAATCAAATCAGTTGTAATAATGAATGCGGGGGAACAAAAAGATTGGACGAAGGAGCTTTGTCTAGACAGGAACATTTACCTTAACATAGTCTCGAATGCGCATGCGTGCAACGTGTTAAAGACGAAAGTGAACAACTCCCTCAATTCAAGTCAAAATCATTCGCAGCAAAAAATGGCCGCACTAAAACTGAAATTGTTTTTAGAGGAGCAACTGGTGATCGCTGTGTTTGAAAG
>JAAEPP010000620.1 GCA_024232495.1 Flavobacteriaceae bacterium | reverse complement strand
TGGAATTGCAACCAAAAATGGTACAAAAAGTTAAGCGACATTTTTAAGTTGCATTATTAATTGTATTTCTCTTTCAGCTGGAGTCATATAGTCAATGGCAGAGTGAAGTCTTTTATTGTTGTAAAAACCTTCAATATATTGAAATATGACAATTTTAGCTTCTTCAAACGACTCGAATTTATGAAAACGTAAAAACTCATTTTTAATGGTTTTAAAGAAACTTTCAGCCACAGCATTGTCCCAACAATTCCCTTTTCTACTCATACTTTGTTGAACACCATTGTTGAAAGCAAGTATATTTTTAAACTCATTAGAAGCATATTGAACACCTCTATCAGAATGAAAGATTAAATCTTTATGTGTAAAATGTCTTGCTTTGGCATTATTCCATGCTTTAATGATTGTATTTTCTGTTGTTAAATCTTCACTAAAAGACCATCCTACCACTTTTCGAGTCGCTAAATCTATAATGGTAGTTAAATAACACCACTTGTTTTTCACCTTTACATAAGTAATATCAGACACCCAATATTTTCCAATTTCATCCACACTAAAAGCTCTATTCAATTTATTCTCAGCAATAGAATAATCATGTTTTGAATCAGTAGTAACTACATATTTTTGACGAATAATACTTTGAATTCCTAATTCATTCATCAATTTAGCTACATATTTTCGAGAAACATGAAAGCCTTTTCTTTGAAGAGCAATTGTTATTCTTGGACTTCCATAAGTTTTAAAACTTTCTTCCCAAATATATTCTATTTCATCAGAAATCAATTTTTTACGTTCTTTTTGAGTAGAAGTAGTTTGCTTCAACCAATGATAATAAGCATTTTTACTCACTGAAAACACTTGACACATCTTCTCAACAGGATACTCTTTACAATAGGTTTGAATTAAATTGTAGATTTCCTGTCGGTCTTGGAGAAGATGCCCACTGCCTTTTTTAGAATATCACG
Organism: Flavobacteriaceae bacterium; assembly: GCA_024232495.1. GTDB lineage: Bacteria > Bacteroidota > Bacteroidia > Flavobacteriales > Flavobacteriaceae > Marifrigoribacter. Next base: position 309 of record JAAEPP010000620.1, on the reverse strand, counting down.
TTCCATCTGAGCATCTTTAAGCTCTTTTTTTAAACGAGCTATTTCTTGTTGTTCTGGGGTTAAAGCAGCATTTCCATTTCCTGTAAAAGCTGGACGATTTTTATTCTTATATTCTTTTTCCCAACGATAAATGGTCTGAGCATTTACATTATACTCTTCTGATAGCTTTGAAACTTTTTGACCTGATTCCAATAATTTCATCAACATTAGCTTGAAATCCTTGTCATAACTCTTGCGCATTTTCTTCATTTTTTTTAAGTTAAACATTTTTCACTTAACTTTCCGTCACATGCAAGGTAGCAAGTCCAC
>JAAEPP010000619.1 GCA_024232495.1 Flavobacteriaceae bacterium | reverse complement strand
TTTCTTCGAACTGTGACGAAATTACCGATGTACGGGAACGAAAGAAAATTTTGATTAATTCGAAACGCTGCTTTCATTGTTTGAAAACGGGACATATTGGAAAGTCGTGTCCATCTACCGTAAACTGTCGATTGTGTGGAGGAAAGTATCACCACAAGGCCATCTGTTTCAAGGGTTTGAAGGACACCCGCGACGAAAATCCTTCACCGAGAGAAGAACCAGAACCAAGTCCGACAGTTACTGCCTGCTCGACGGGAAAAGGTGAAGTCTTGCTGCAAACCGCAGAGGCGTATGTTTATGGGGAAGACCGTTCTAAGAAACTCTTGGTCAACTTGCTGTTTGACGGTGGAAGCCAACGCAGTTACGTGACGGAAGATGTGAAGCAAAAGTTGCAGCTCAACGCAGAGAAAACAGAAATGTTGAACTTGAACACTTTCGGTTCTGAGAAATCAGAGAGGAAGCGATGTAGCTTGGTAAATCTTAACGTAGAAGTAGGCGTAGACGAACCCCCAGTTAAGATCTCGGCGTTAAGTTACCCCTCTATCTGCTCGCCCATCAATGCTAGGGTAGATCTTAGTGATTATCCCCATCTTCAAGGCCTCAAGTTAGCTGACGCGAGCTTAGGTAATCGCTCGAAGCGCATAGACATCTTAATCGGTGCAGATTCTTACTATGACTTAGTTACAGGGGATGTTAGAAAAGGTAATTCAGGCCCTGTTGCTGTTAGTAGTAAGTTAGGCTGGTTACTCGCAGGGAAATGTCAAACTTATTCTAACGTTATTGAATCTAATGTGATCTCCAATCTAGTCCTAGATTCAGTTTTCAAAGCAGATAACGACAAAAGCGAAGAAATTACGGAGACCCTGAAGGAATTCTGGAAACACGAGGCCCAGGGCCTAAACGATACCTTGACGGAGACGGGGGTGGATGACGAAAAATCCGAGAAACCCAGCGAAATGAACATCGAATTCAACGGAGAAAGATACGTGGTGAGTTTGCCTTGGAAAATTGATTGTTT
>JAAEPP010000618.1 GCA_024232495.1 Flavobacteriaceae bacterium | reverse complement strand
TGCTAGTCGTAGATTTATACACCATTTTTATTCTATTTTTCAAGCTTTTACAAGATTTCTTTCTCATCTATTATATTAATGTTTATATTTTTGCAGATGAAAGCAATGTACCACAAACAGTGGATAAACATCCAAGAAAAGAGAAGCACCAGCAATCCACAAAAAGGGCAAAATATTTTTAAATTGCTCAGAAAATCAAAAATTTAAAGTTGAGACAAATTAAGAGTTGAATATAATGAAAATTGTAAATAACTGAAGATTTTAATACATCTCATCTACAATGCTTTGTTTAATTGTCTTCTTCACAAAATCCTGCCAATTTATCTGCAATGTATCTGATGCAAATTTTCTTCTAATAGCGTTATATGCATATGCTGGAAGAGGAATTTCTCACTAGACAGCCATGGACCAACCTTGTGAACTCTCTGTAACCAACAGCTCATAGATAAGAAATCTGTAGAAAAAATAAGAAATTACAGCCTCAAATGATTTTGGGATATTGTCATAGACAAGCGTGATTAATTGAGGATTGGGGTGCAACCTGTGCAAGACTATAATAGACAAATTTCCAAATTTTATTTCCAAAACTTCCAGGTTAAGTTTATATTTCTCCAAAATTTTGGAAGAGATCCGACCGTGAAAATTTAAGTTGATGAGTATACCAACCACATTTTTATTTTTTTATACAGAACCCACAATTACACCTGGAAGATATAATATATCAGTTCTTATTTCAGAACATGCAAATATTCTTAAAAAAGTTCGTAAACTAGGGAGAATTCAAGCTGTGTTGAGCCACTGATAAAAATCATGGAAGTAAGTTGGCCTAAACTTCATAAAGGGGCCTAAATATAAACAGTGATTTTAGCCAAAACAAAACTCTCAAAATGATTAAAAAAGAGTAGAACTAGACTTCTTAAAAAAGCAACACAATATTAGGAATAGATTAAGTAAGATTTATCTGTATTGATTAATGCTTGGATGGGTTGCTGAAATCAATTTTGATTTTAACTTACCAAGTCTCCGCTCTTTTGGCTCATTCCGGCGAGACGACGTTCCATTCTTTTGTTTACTTCTCTAACTCGTTGCCTTCTTGCTTTATATGCTGATATTCACTCAGCATCAGTCAAGGGCTTGTCCTGCTGAGGCTAGTTTTCACCATCCCAAACAGAATCAGTAATTTGCCCTACGTTTCCGTTTTCAGCAGTGGCACGGCCTACTTCACTTTCAATGTCAGCGTCGTCGTCCTCGTACACGGCTTCGTAATCTGAGTGATCCGCGCCACTGCTACTGCTTGTAGAAAAATCATCCCCAGAGTATGTTTCGGATGATATCGAGATTTCA
>JAAEPP010000617.1 GCA_024232495.1 Flavobacteriaceae bacterium | reverse complement strand
GACTCTGGTGAATACATGAAAGAAAACTACTAAAATAAAAGCAAAAATTCTGGTTCTTTTATTAAACAATAAAAAAGGAATCAATAAGTCGTAAAACATTCCTGACCAACTCATAGCGTAATGAAACCAATTTTGTTGCATTAAATTTTCTCCTAAAAAAGGTAAATCGTATTTTGAAGGTAACCAAATCTTTAATGGCATTGCTTTCAACAACCAGTCAGAATTTATTTTTGCTAATCCAGCATACAAATACACAATAGTCAGCATTATTTTTATAGAATCGATGGTCCAACTTGGAACTAATTTATACGATTTTTTATTCAGATAGGAATCTATAGAAAATGAAGCATTTAAAGGTAAAAAGATCATTAAAAAGCTCATCATACTTATAAAATAATAATGATTCAAATAAATAGTCTTATCCATTAATTCGATGTAGGTAAAACTTAAAAAGAAGGTGATTATCGCAATCCTATATTTAAATCCCAAGGCGACAAAAATTGCAGCTAAACCGCAAACAAAAAATAAAATATAGGTAAAATTTCCAAGTGATTTCACCCATTCAAAACCAAAATACGAAAAGTGAAACTTAGGTTGTATGTAGATAGTTTCAATCCAACCTTTTAACCAGAAACGTATTATACCATAACACATCATGATTCCAAATCCAATCCGGAAAATGATTAGGGGAGAAGCATCTGTAGTTTTATTTAAGTATGTTTTTAAATTTAGTTTCATAGATAAAGGTTGTTGTAATTAACAACCTTCATTTTTAATTAATCACCATCAGCATCTACATAATCAACACTTATATTAAAGGCCTGAAGCATGTCTACTTTGAGAAGTACAACCACTGTTTGTAATGCATCATAAGCTTGAGTCATTTTTGTATTGTCGGTATTAATTTGGTCAAAATAATTATCATCTAGAATAGAAATTTTAGCTCTGGCTTCATCTAATTGATTATTAATTAGGTTGACTAAGTCATTCCTATCCAAATAATTTAGATAATCTTTAAAACTTACTCCGCTATCATTCGTGTTGTAATGTTCTCCATTAAATAAATCTTGAAAATCGTTTAAGGCCTGTAGAGTAAGGTCTTTTGAATTTTCTCTAACATAATATCCTTCTACAGTATGAGGTAATGGGCTTGAAGAAAAATTTCCTGCTGGAATTCCTATTTTATTTGCTCTTAGTCCTTTTTCAAAATAATAAATGAAGTCATTTACAAATTTATTTACAGCACTTGATGCTGAGTTTTCTGTACTAGCAATAAATTGATCTCGATAAGAAGTTGTCCAATCATTCAATACAATTTCAGTAATACTTTTCATTTGGCCGATAAGTGCTGAAACATAATTTTTATAATCTTGTCCATAATTTTGATTGTTATAGGTGTCTAATATTTCTGTGTCGTTACCTCCTGTACCATAAAGCATATAATCTAGTGCAGGAAAACCTGCTGCATCATTATTGTTTGGATTAGATAGATCAGCATTTCCAGTGGTTATATTATTTTGAATCTCATCGGTATTTGTTGGGTATACATTCATCTGGTAACGATAAAAAATCTCTTCGGCTTTACCAATATTAAACATTTCTATTGATTGCCATACCATGTACGATTCTAAAAAATTGTTTCTAAGGAGATCTAAGTTTTCTTGATTAGAATTTGTAATAAAGTTTTCTTTTGCAGTCACCAATAGACTTAGTTGTTGATTTAGGTCTTGATAGGCAGGAATGATAATATTATCTGCTAAATTAGTTTGCAAGTTTCCTCTATCAAAACTATCATTTTGACTGTTATCCATATCATCGCCTTCGGAGCAGGCAAACATGAATCCAATTGAAAATGTTATTGATAAAATAATTTTTTTAAACATAGCATTTTATATTTTTTGCAAAAATAAGAATGTAGTTGCCATATAAAAATTAATATGACAACTACTTTTTGATTAATTCATTAAACAATTTTAGTTGGCTGCTTGTTCAACTGTAAATCCGAATTCAGCAGCAATATTTTCGGACATTTGATCCAACGTTTCTGGAGTTACATCCCAAAAACCATTGCCTTCCATAAGTGTATCTATGTAACCATCTACCATAGATTTTGATACATACGGTGTATCTGTCATTGGATTTCTTGTAAATTGTAAACTATATATAAAACCAAAACCTTCCGATAAATCATGAAAAGCACTTGGTAAATCTTCATTTGCAATTTCGCTCTTTCCACCTTGTAAATAATAGACTGCTCTAATTCCTATTATCATTGAAATTTTTTCTCTTAAAATTTCTATTTGCTCGTCACGAACAGTATAGTTTTTTGCAACAATAGCTGCTCTTCCTAATTTAAAAGCATCATAGATATCATCAGCGATTCCAGTAAAATCAGAATCAGCTTCTACTTTGTATAAATATTTACTTAAAAAACTGTCTGCTTCTAATACTGGTGCAGTTTCATCTTCTTCAGCACCATACAGATATCCAAAAGCTTCATCCCATTTGTGTTCCATGGTGGTATAATCTTTACCATCAACTAATACATCATTATCATTATTAGTTACATTATCACCTGCATCAAGTACCGCAGCACTTAAGTAATTGTTACATATTTGGTCAGCTAAAAAAGCACCATTTAATGATTTTGCAAAAGCTTGGTTGTATTCTAATCCCTTTTCGTTGACATAGCGAATAGATCCACCTAATTCTTGAGCTAAACCAGCATTTCCAGGGCTTGCTGTATTTCCCCAATTAGGAAAAACATCGTTAACCTGTGAAGAAATCCAGCTGTCAAAGTTTGCTTTTATTGCATTAGCATCCGTTGAATTTGAAGAAAAATAATCAGCTGATGCTGCTGTCTTACTTCTTACATTTTTTGAAGAAGCATTTAATTCTAGCATATCTGGATCGTTAAAATCTTGGTCGCCCTCTACGTGAGTAAACATTGCATTTAAGCTTTCCTGATTGCGCGTTGGGTCTTTAAGAGCTGAAATTAACTCTTCAGCCATGGCTATACGTTGAGTTTGACCGGAATAACTTACTGTGTTATTTCCATTTCTTGTAAATTGATAATTGGCAGGAGTATCAACACTTTGGTTATTGTTATTATCAGTATTATCATCGTCGCTAGAACAAGATATAAAAGCTATTGATAATATTAATAGTGTAAATATTTTTTTCATTTTTAATTATTTTTATTTAGACTTGTTATAAATACTGAGCAAATATATTATAGAAAAATATAAATACAAAACTTATTTAGAATTAATCTTAATAAATATAATTTTTTTTTTGATGTTAGTTTTTACCGAAGAGTATTAAGAATTATAGAACCGAAACACTACAAAAACAATAGTTTTTAATTCTTCTTTAATTGGTGTAAAAAGTCTTGAATATTCTAGGTTAATTAATCACTAAATTAATTTTTTCCCATAGTTCATAATGAAAAGCGATAGGAACATGCAAATCATCTGGAGATTCTCCCATTCTAATTATAAGTACTTATTAATTTATTTAGAACTTTTTTTTTAAAAACTAGTTATTTCTTGTAAACCGAAACTCCTTCTTTTATCGTTTCTAAGACTTTAATTTCTTTGATTTTTTCTTCTGAAACTTTAAGGGGATTCATATCTAGGATAACTAAATCAGCTAATTTTCCTTGTTCTAAAGTCCCTTTTGTTTTTTCTTCAAAATGTTGATATGCTGACCAAATTGTAATTCCTTTTAATGCTTCATAGGGTGTTAGTTTTTCGTTAGCTCCAATAATTTTTCCTGATCTTGACTTTCTTTCAACTGAAATACCTACCATCCGCATGAGGTTTGGGAGTGCTACAGGCGCATCGGTATGTATTGTGATCTTTAGGCCTTTATTTAAAGCTGTTCTTGTTGGACTAATTTTATTACCTAAACTATCACCAATTATCTCTTTGTGCCAATCTCCCCAGTAAAATGTATGTAAAGGAAATAACGACGTAATTATATCCAATTTTTTAAATGAATCTAGTTGATCCTCTCTTACATACTGACCATGTATGAGAACGTTTCTTCTATTAGTGTTACCATATTTACTTGCTATTGGTTCAATCGACCTAATCATTTGATCCATTGCAGCATCTCCATTTGCGTGTGTTAGAATTTGCCAATTATTTTTAAATCCTTTTTCATAAATAGAAATTACCAAACTATCATTTGGAATTGCTGGGTAACCAAGATATCCTTCCTTTGCTCCATCTGGTGCAATTAAATAAGGTTGTGTTCTCCAAGCAGTTCTTCCTTGAGGAGAACCATCTAAAGTCAATTTCATTCCTCCAATGCGATAATGATTGCTGTAAGTTTTGCTATTCCATTTAGAATTCATGTATTTATCTACAAATAAATAATCAACATAACTTACCACATCTAGTTTTAGTTTACGGGCTTCTGATGCACTTACGAGCATTTCATGATTTTCCATAGTTCTACCTTCTTGTGCAGTTGTATAACCATATGACAAGGCCATATCTTGACCCGCCTCAAAGAATCGATCTGCTGCTACTTTAGATGTTGGATTTAAAATTTTAAGCATGTGTGGAATTGCAGCTAATTCTTCAAGTACACCATTTGGCTCATTCCCATTTTCTCTTCTGATAATTCCACCCTCTGGATCATTAGTTTCTGAATTGATATTTAACAATTCTAAACCTTTAGAATTTACAACTGCAAAATGACCTGAAATATGAATAATCATGATTGGAAATTCTTTCGATACCTCATCCAAATCGTGTTTGGTAGGGAAACGCTTCTCTTCTAGAATACTGTCGTCAAAACCCATTCCGAAAATCCATCCGGTCAAGTCACGATTTTCTTTAGTATTCCACGATTTAAGTATTTTAATTAGTTCTGTAATGTTTTTTGCACCGGCATCAGGTGGAGGTAAAATTTGTGCACCAATAGCTTGTGCTGAAAATGAAGCAAAGTGCGCATGACCATCTATAAAACCGGGAACCATAGTTTTTCCATTCAAATTGATCATTTGGTAACTTTCGTCAGAAATACTTATTGCTTCACTTGTAGTTCCGACAAATTCAATTTTTCCTTCTTTTATGACAATAGCTTCTGCATATTGTGGTGTGTCACCATTCATTGTGATAATATCTCCGCCATAATAGAGCGTTGATTGACTTAATGGATCAGTTTTTTTTTCTTGTTTACAAGAAAAAATAAACAGGATCATAAATAGTAGCGTTAGTGGTTTTAAGAGTTTCATATACATACTTTTAATTGTTAGTTTTAACCAAAATATTTTTTGGTTATTTAAAAAATGAAAAATTAAAAGGGGAGAGTCTCAAATATAATTAAAATTTTAGTACCAAAAGCAAAAACAGCTTGAGTTATAACCCAAGCTGTTTTTTAATTTAATACATCATTAAATACTAAAATTTTATTTAGGTATCTACCGCATATTTTATTGTTCGTTTGACACTTCCTTCATAAAGGGCACTATTCGGTAATCATCGTTAATGACTCTTTTTGAGGGTTGGTAATGGCGGACAACGATATTAAACACACCCGATGGGTTATTAATATCTAGATTGTTCGGAGAATCAGCACCACAGCCAAAACTAACGGTATATGTTCCATCTTCATTTGCCTGTGCGGTATTCGAACTATAATTGGCAAGATCATTAAACATAAAACCTTTTTTATCATAAACGGTGATAGACCAGAAGGCAAGATTTTTTGGATCTTCAAAGGTTAATTCATAACAATTATCTGTCGAATAGTTGCCTGATGTTTCATAAATGTTATCAATCATTTGCGCACCACCCCAACCAAGAGCAGCGCCTAATTCGTACTTTTCCTGGGTGAATAGTTCAATGGATGAATCATTAGGATCAGTAAACATACCTTTTGTAGCGTTGACGAATCCATCTCGCTTTAGAACTTCCGGCATTTTGGCTTTTAATGCATTTTCTACTGTTGTGAAAGACTCTTCATTCACAGTATTGGCTGTAAATGGATTACTTGAATTAGCATTAATACTCATTTTATCCTGAATTTTTTTTACTTCTGCTTCAGTAAAAGTAGCATCAAGACGAATTATTACATATAAATGAGTCCCAGTGTGCGTGGTCAAATCAAAGGTGCCTGAACCGTATTTCATTGCTTGAATCCGATGATCTTCGGTTACCGGCTGGATAGACATATATTTTCCTTCTGGAATTTCAGGCATTGTTATACTTGCTCCTTTGGATACATCAATAAAAGCCATAGAATAGTAGGTGTCTCTATTCATACGGACAATAGGTTGGTCATCAGTAGGTGTTAATTGGTTGGAATGAATAAAAGCGTTCACCCCTACTAAGTCTTGCTTTTTTAGTAATTGTCGCGATGTTTCATCTCTAGGGTACGTCTCTGGAGTAACGGTTCTTCCATCTTTACTAAAAAAAGTTTTTTCTGTGGTTGCAACTTGCACTGTTTTTATTGCTTCTTCTTTTTTGTTTGATTGGCAGCTTACTAGGAGAATAGCTATTGTTGCTGCTAGAATTAGGTGTTTCATAAGGATATTAAGTTTTTAAATTTCTGCAATAATAATTAAATTATCATATATCTACAATTTATAAATTAATAATGCGTCGCTATATATTTCCTCATAATAGCAATATCTTCTTTTGAAGTTAAATCGGGTACATGTTCTGCAAAAGAGATTCCTCTTAAATAACTTTTGGATTTATTGATCATATTTAAAATGGCTGTGGGGAGTTCTTTTTCGTTTCGTTTGGGATCTATGGGGCAATTTTTTAAAAAAGAATAAATTTCGCTCCCCGTAAATTTAAATACATTCATGCTGACTCTATATTTACCTTTTGCATCTTTATAATTACTCACCTGGTTCTTTGAAGGCTTTTCAACAATAGTTTCTAAATGAAAATTTTCATCGACTAAGGTCAATGCAAAACGTTGTATTTTTAACATCGGAAATTGCAACGCATCACGATCATAATTAATAAAAGCGTTTGAATCTTTACAGATTAATAATGCTTGTAATGCTTTAATAGAATACAGATTATCACTATTACAAACAGTAAAGGATGTAGTTTTTAAAATAGGATATTGTTCTAGTGCCTGAAACAGTGCATCAGCTGTACCCATAGGTTTGTCTCTTCCTACAGGAATATACTGGATCGCATAGGATATAGATAGGCCTCTATAACTATTATCTTTTAGTTGGTTACCATAATATTCTTTAAATAACGCTCCTTGTTCGCCAATCACAATAACTACTTTTTTATACCCTGCTTTTTCGGCGTTTAGTAACAGAAAATCTAAAATAGGTCGTTTAGCATTTCCAAATTCCAATAATGCTTTACTTCTGGTATTGGCATTTTTTAATTCTTCTTCCGAAAGATTTTTTGATAACATGGAATTTTTCATTCTGGAGGAAGCACCACCTGCAAGTATGATTATGTTTTTATCCATTAAAAATTTTTGTTCCGGAAGCTACTTTTACCGAATAGGCATCTTTTGCTCCGGCATTCTTGATCGCTTCACTAATTTTTATTTGTAAATGAACAGGAGCAAGGGCCACAATGCACCCGCCGCCGCCAGAACCAATAATTTTCGCACCATAGGCTCCTGCATTTAATGCCGCATCAATCATTGCATCTATTCTAGGAATCGTAATTTTTAAACTGTTTTTTAAAACTTGATGATGTTGATTCATTAAATCTCCTATAAGCGAATAATTCAAAGTAGTTTTTTTTAATTCAATTAAAGCTTTCTGAGTAATTACATGATTTTGTATTGCTGCATAAAAATAAGGAACTAAGTCATCAGATAGTGAAGATTGATGCGTTTCAAAGTCTTTTAAAGTAGCTTTTTCTATATTAAAAGAGGTGTCAATTTTTTTTACAATATCTATTGCTTTTAAAGCATTACCTTTGATATTTCCCAATACTCCTAAAGTATCTTTCCCAATTCCAGATTCACCTAATACCAAACCATCAAGAGTTTTTCCTATTATTTCGTATTTAAAATCAGCACCCGTTTTTAAGAAAATAACATGACCAATACCAATGGTATATTGGTCCATCTTACCTCCTGGCGAACTATGTTCTAAAACTTCTGCTTCGTAGGCTAATTGAGCAATAAACTCAGGTTGCAGCTGTTTTTTTGTGCCAAACGCTTTTAATAAAAAATGAATCCAAACAACCACTAAGGCTGACGAACTAGAAACTCCTGCATTAATAGGAATTTCACTACTTATTTGAATGTCATAACCGCTATCTATATGAACTCCGTGTCTTCTAACGACCCTTAACGCAGCTGCAAAATAATCTCCTTTTTCAATATTTTCGAAATTTTCGGAGACTTCAATAATCCTTTCAGAATTAATGTTTGGAAGCTTTATATATAATTTTTGATGCTTATTTACTACTGCTTTTAAATTAATAAAACGGGCTATAGAACAAGCAATAACCGGTAAGCCTAAATAATCTTGATGATCTCCAAACAAACAAATTCTTGCAGGAGCTTTTATATAAATAGGCCTACTCATATGTTTAGTAAGTGTTTTTATTCCAATGATAAGGTTTTCTTTTAACCCAATCTCCTCGTGTAAAGTCAGGAAAATCTTGAGGTTCTCCATTATTGGCAATTGATATTTCAGAGAGGGGAGTGATGGCACTCCATGCTGCAGCATCATAAACATCTAGGGGTGGTGCAATATTTTGTTTAGCGGACTCCACAAAAGCATTAATCACAAAAAAATCCATTCCGCCGTGACCTGCTCCTTCAGCGTGTTTGCCAAATCGTTTCCAAAGAGGATGATCATAGTGCTCGAGCCATGGGCTTGCATCATCCCAACGGTGCGCTTTTTCTGTTTTACCCTCGATGTAGATACGATTTCCATCAACTTCCCAGAGTCCTTCGCTACCTTGTACTCTAAAACCAAGTGAATAGGGTCGTGGAGAGTTACAATCGTGAGTAACAATAATAGTTTCTCCATTGGCAGTGTCAATGGTAGAGGTGATAATATCACCTTGTTTAAATGTTAATTTAGCGTTAGGGTGATCTTTGCCACCTACCTCTTTGATATATTTGTTCAATCCAATTCCTTTGGTAGCATGGGAAGTCATCGATACAAAACGGTTACCACGATTGATGTTGCACATAGTCGCAACAGGACCTACACCATGGGTTGGATACACATCGGCATTTCGCATCAACGAGTGTTGGGTTCGCCAAGCAGACTCTGAAATTCCTTTTTTACCAAATTCAGCTCCTTTACCGTAAGCAGTTTTACCATCGTTAAACTTTACAAAACGCAAATCGTGTTGGTAACCACATCTAAAGTGTAATAATTCTCCAAATATATTTTGTTTTACCATATTTAAAACAGCTAAAATATCTCTACGATAACAGACATTTTCTAAGATCATTAAATGCGATCCTGTTTCTTCATGTACATTCACTAAATCCCAGCACTCTTCCATGGTATTGGCAGCAGAAACTTCCAATCCAGTAAATTTTCCTGCTTTCATTGCATCTTTAGCCATTTTGGTATGCCACAACCAAGGGGTCGAAATAATTACAGCATCCAATTCTTTTAGAGCTAGTAAATTGCGATAGTCATAATCGTATTTCCCAAAAACTTTTGCTTTAGTATGCCCCTTTTTTGTAATCAAATCTTGAGCTATGGAAATTCTTTTTGAATCGATATCACAGATTGCAGTAACTTTACAGTCATCTCTTAATAAAAGGTTATTTAAATGATTGATTCCTCGGAGACCAACACCAATTAAGCCAATATTTAGTGTTTCCTTGATAATAGTACTCCCAAAAGTTAATTGAGGAGCTAAAGCAATTCCCGCTCCCAGGGTTGCAGTTTGTTTAACAAAGTTTCTTCTTGAACTCATGGTGATTAATTTAATTGTAAGTGGTTATTTAACAAATTTAAAATAATTATACACATAGTGTAAGTATTCAAGTTTAATTTTGACTATTACTAGATGAAAATGAATTTTATAAAAAAACATGGAAGCAACGTACTTTTCGGATGCTTTATAATTTTGTTAATCATTCCGCAGACAAGAATGCCCATACAAGTATTTTTACAACGCACCATCTCGTTGAGTCCCTCAGAAATATTAAAAGAGGATCGTATTGTGCTTAAAAGTTATAATTGGAATCTTATCGACACTACTAGCAAGAGCTTAAATTTAAAACAATCAAAAGGGAGTGTAATACTAATTAATTATTGGGCTACATGGTGTCCGCCCTGTATCGCAGAAATGCCGGCAATGCAAAATTTATATGATTTATATGGGAACCAAGTAGATTTTTATTTTATCACTAATGATGACCCAAACAAGGTATCTAATTATTTAAAAACAGAAAATTACAAACTTCCAGTTTACTTTCAAGCAGGAAAATCTCCTGTTATCCTTGAAAGTAATTCCCTACCTACTACTTTCCTATTGTCAAAAGAAGGTGAGATAGTGATGAAAAAAGTAGGAGCTGCTCGTTGGAATGCTTCAAAAGTACATCATACCATTGATAAATTATTAATAGAATAAAATAGTTCTTGTTTTTCTATCCATTACTAGGCTTTTTTTTAACTACTAACTTTAGTTTCACAATCCGCTTGTATCCTAAAATCATTACATTTGTATCAAATAAGATAATAGATTTATGAATACTATAAAACAAGAGTTTTTGTCCGATATAGAAATTGCACAAGCCAATAATATGAGGCCTATTAAAGAGGTTGCAAATAAGTTAACTATTACGGAAGACGATATGGAAGTATACGGAAAGTTCAAAGCGAAATTACCTATACGATTAATCGATGAGCGCAAAGTAGCAAAAAGTAATCTAATTTTGGTGACGGCACTCACACCCACACCAGCTGGAGAAGGAAAAACAACCGTTTCTATTGGATTAACCGAAGGATTAAATAAAATAGAGAAACAAGCAACGGTTGTTTTAAGGGAACCCTCGTTAGGACCTGTATTTGGAATTAAGGGAGGAGCTGCTGGTGGTGGATACTCTCAAGTAGTACCTATGGAAGATATCAATCTTCATTTTACAGGTGATTTTTCGGCTATTGAAAAAGCCAACAATTTACTTTCCGCATTAATAGACAATAATCTACAATCAAAAACAAGAAACTTAGGAATCGATCCAAGAACCATCGCCTGGAAAAGAGTCATGGATATGAATGATAGAGCGTTACGCGACATAACTATTGGATTGGGTGGCACTGCAAACGGGATTCCTAGACAAGACGGGTTTAATATTACTCCAGCCTCTGAGGTTATGGCTATTTTATGTATGGCTAAAGATTTTTCAGACTTAAAAGAACGCCTAGGAAATATTTATATCGGTCAAACATTTGAAAAAAAATCTATCTACGCAAAGGATTTAAATGCAGAAAACGCCATGGCAATATTATTAAAGGATGCCATCAATCCAAATTTAGTTCAAACTTTAGAGGGAAATCCTGCTATCATTCATGGGGGGCCTTTCGCTAATATTGCTCAAGGAACCAATACTATTTTAGCTACTAAAATGGGAATGACCTTGTCAGAGTATGTTGTTACCGAGGCAGGGTTTGGAGCGGATTTAGGTGCTGAAAAATTTTTAAACATCAAATGTGTGTCTGGAGGATTAAAACCTAAAGCGGTAGTTTTGGTAGCTACTATAAGAGCTTTACGTCACCATGGGGGCGCAACTAAGGAGCAATATAATGACGCTAGCGTAGAAAGAGTTGAAAAAGGTTTTGATAACCTTGAAAAACATATAGAAAATATGAAGAAGTTTGGGTTAAACCCGGTAGTAGCTATTAATTCATTTTTCTCAGATAGCGATGATGAGGTACAATTAGTTCAAGAACGTTGTGCTAATATGGGAGTAAAAGCTGTCGTATCAGAAGGCTTTACGAAAGGGGGTGAGGGGACTAAAAACCTTGCCACCGCAGTAGTTGAAGAAATTGAAAACGGATCGAATGAGTTCAAACAATTATACGATTGGAGAGCACCCGTAAAAGAAAAAATTGAAATAATAGCCAAGGAGATCTATGGTGCCGACGGGGTTGAGTATTCTAAGAAAGCGTTAATAGGGCTTCGTAAAATTGAAAACTTAGGTTTGGACAATGTAGCGGTGTGTATGGCAAAAACTCAGAAATCTTTTTCAGACAATGATAAATTAACGGGAAGACCCACCGGTTTTAGTGTCACTGTTAGAGAATTTGAGTTTGCAGCCGGAGCGGGATTTGTGATTCCTATTTTAGGAAATATGATGCGTATGCCTGGTTTGCCTGCAGTACCTGCTTCGGAGGGCATGACGATCGATAACAATGGAAAAATTTCTGGATTATCATAGTTATCTTCTAAGTTTTATGTTAGTAATAACTTGTGAACAAACATAATTTAATTAGTAAAAAACAGATGATTAAATAATAAATAATCATAACATTTGTTATTTTTGCAGTCTTAAAAACAATTCCGATTAATTTGGAAAAATAACACTTTATGAATTTACACGAATATCAAGGAAAAGAAATGTTAAACAGTTTTGGAGTTGAAATTCAACGAGGAATTGTTGCGAAAAATCCAGCTGAGGCTGTTACTGCCGCTAAAAAATTAACGGAAGATACCGGTACTGGTTGGCACGTTATAAAAGCACAGGTTCATGCCGGCGGACGTGGAAAAGGTGGAGGTGTTAAATTAGCAAAGAGTCTGGTAGAAGTAGAACAAATTGCAGATCAAATTATTGGGATGCATTTAGTAACTCCTCAAACTACGGCTGAGGGAAAACTTGTAAGTCAAGTTTTGGTTGCAGAAGATGTTTATTATCCGGGTGATTCAGAACCAAGTGAATTTTATATTAGTGTTTTAATGAATAGAGCAACCGGTAGAAATATGATCATGTATTCTACGGAGGGAGGAATGGATATTGAAGCAGTCGCTGAAAATACGCCACATCTTATATTTAATGAGGAAATTGATCCGACTATGGGTTTACTTCCTTTTCAAGCCAGGAAAATTGCATTTAATTTAGGATTAAGCGGTAAGGCTTTTAAACAAATGACAAAATTTGTTTCTTCTTTGTATACTGCTTATGTTAAATCGGATTCATCATTATTTGAAATTAATCCAGTTCTAAAAACAAGTGATGATCGTGTTATTGCAGTTGATGCGAAAGTAACTATCGATGATAATGCCTTGTTTCGTCATAAGGACTACGAAGCACTAAGAGATTTAAGAGAAGAAAACCCTGTGGAGGTTGAAGCTAAAGCAGTTGGTTTAAGTTATGTAGATCTAGATGGTAACGTAGGTTGTATGGTTAATGGAGCTGGATTAGCAATGGCAACCATGGATTTAATAAAGCAAGCAGGTGGAGATCCTGCTAATTTTTTAGATGTGGGAGGCACAGCTGATGCAGAACGTGTTGAAATTGCTTTTAATTTAATACTTAAGGATCCAAATGTAAAAGCTATCCTAGTAAATATATTTGGAGGAATTGTTAGATGCGATCGAGTAGCACAAGGAATTATAGATGCCTATAAAAGTATTGGCTCAATTGAAGTTCCAATTATAGTTCGTTTAGAGGGAACCAATGCTGATATTGCAAAAAAATTAATTGATGACAGTGGCTTAGATGTATATAGTGTAATTGAATTCCAAGAGGCAGCTGATAAAGTACAAGAAGTATTAGCTTAGTTTAAGTTTTCATAACAAAAAAAACTAATTTTTTTTTGTTATAGATAAAAAACGGTTTCAATTTAACAGTAGATTATAAATTATAATTTTCTGTTAATGTGTTACTTATAATTTAAATTAAGTATGCTTGAATAATATATTTATTATATATTTGTAATTCTGAACTAACCTTCAAAAAATATTTTTTAAGTCTTTTACCGATTACAAAAAGACCAATCGTACACAAAAAAATGGTTGAGATTTCATAATTGAAATTTAATTTGGTTAGTTAGTTGATATAACCACGTGCTTCTCAATCGGTACGTGGTTTCTTTTAAAACTATATTAACTTCGTTGTTTTGCAGAAATATTTAATGAGTCTCCAAGGGATTGTTTTAAATCTTTTAATTCTTTCTCAGTTAAATATCGCCATTTACCTGTAGGTAATTTCCCCAATTCTATATTCATAATACGTTCTCGTTTTAGAGTTTCCACCTCGTAACCTAAATGCTCACACATTCTTCTTATTTGACGATTTAAACCTTGTATTAAGGTGATTTTAAAAACGAATCGGCCAATTTTTTCTACCTTACATTTTTTAGTAACTGTATCTAATATTGGGACACCTGACTGCATTCGTTTAATAAAACTATCCGTAATACGTCTATCCACCTTTACAAAGTATTCTTTTTCATGTTGATTACCTGCTCTTAAAATTTTATTTACAATATCACCGTCGTTTGTCATTAACAATAATCCCTCACTTGGCTTGTCTAGTCTTCCAATATGAAATATTCGTTCTTTATGATTGATAAAGTCTACTACATTACCTTCAACTCTTCTGTCTGTTGTACAGGTGATTCCTACAGGTTTATTTAAAGCAATATAAACCAATTGTTCGTTTTTGTTGATGGTTATATTTTTTACTTTGATAATATCATTTGGCATCGCACGATCTCCCAAAGATGCTGGTTGATTATTTATGGTTACTAGACCTTGCTCAATAAATTTATCAGCTTGTCTCCTAGAGCAGTATCCACTATCGCTAATCGCTTTATTTAGTCTTTTAGAATCTTGATGATACATGATATTATGTTTTTTTTAGAAGTTCTAATTCCTTTTGATAATACTTGATAGTATCTCTTAATTTAGCAGCTACTATAAAATCTAACTCTTTTGCTGATTTTTCCATTGCTTTTCTCGTATCTCTAATTTTTTTCTCAAGTTGAGGTTGATTTAAGTATTCGTTTTTTGATTCTGCTGCAAGATTATCTATTAAATTAGCGGTATAAACTTGCTGTCTTTCTTTTGTTAATGCGTTGTCTAATGATTTTATTATTGCTCTTGGGGTAATATTATTTTTTGTATTGTAGGCTACTTGTTTTTTACGGCGGTATTCCGTAGCATCTATAGTTTGTTGCATGCTTTTAGTGATTTTATCTGCATACATTATAGCTTTACCATTTAAATTCCTTGCTGCACGACCTACGGTTTGTGTTAAGGATCTAGTAGACCTTAAAAAACCCTCTTTATCAGCGTCTAAAATGGCAACCAAGGAAACCTCAGGTAAATCTAAACCTTCCCTCAATAAGTTGACTCCCACCAAAACATCAAAAATACCTAAACGCAAGTCTTGCATGATTTCTACACGTTCTAGGGTATCTACATCACTATGTATATACCTACAGCGTATTTCAATTCTTGCCATATACTTGGTGAGTTCTTCTGCCATTCTTTTAGTAAGTGTAGTAACTAAAACTCGCTCATCTTTTTCGACACGTAACTGAATTTCTTCTAATAAATCGTCAATTTGATTAAGACTTGGGCGAACTTCTATAGGAGGATCCAAAAGCCCTGTGGGTCTTATGATTTGTTCTACATAGACCCCTCCACTCTTTTCCAGTTCATAATCTGCTGGCGTAGCACTGATATAAATTACTTGATTTTGCATGGTTACAAATTCATCAAACTTAAGGGGTCTGTTGTCCATTGCAGCAGGTAATCTAAATCCGTATTCTACTAAATTTTCTTTTCTGGATCGATCGCCTCCATACATCGCTGAAACTTGGGGTATCGAGACATGACTTTCATCTACTATCATTAAATAATCATCAGGAAAAAAATCTAATAAGCAGAAAGGTCTAGTCCCTGGTTGACGTTTATCTAAGTATCGAGAATAATTTTCAATTCCACTACAATAGCCTAATTCTCGAATCATTTCTAAATCAAAATTAGTTCGTTCTTCTAGCCTTTTTGCTTCCAAATGCTTTCCAATTTCCTTAAAATAGGTAAGTTGTTTTGTTAAATCATCTTGGATGTCAACGATAGCTTCTTGTAAAATATCTGGTGAGGTAACAAACATATTAGCAGGATATATATTTAGTAATTCATATTTCTCAATAACTTTATTTGTTTGTACATTGAAAATCTCAATTTCTTCAATTTCATCACCAAAAAAGTGAATCCTAAAAGCATCATCTGCATAACTTGGAAATACATCAACAGTATCTCCTTTAATTCTGAAATTACCATGCTGAAAATCTGCTTCTGTTCGAGAATAAAGACTTTGTACTAAATGATGAAGCAGTTTAGTTCTTGAGATGACTTGCCCTTTTTGTAGTTTGATGATATTTTTTTGAAACTCAGTTGGGTTACCAATCCCATATAAACAAGAAACCGAAGCTACCACAATAATATCTCGTCTCCCTGATAGTAATGACGAAGTGGTACTTAATCTCATTTTTTCAATTTCATCATTGATTGAGAGATCCTTTTCTATATACAAACCAGTTGACGGGATATAAGCCTCTGGTTGATAATAGTCATAGTATGAAACAAAATATTCTACTGCATTATTTGGAAAAAACTGCTTAAACTCAGAATATAATTGAGCAGCTAAGGTTTTATTATGTGCTAAAATTAAAGTTGGCTTTTCAACCTGTTCAATTACATTGGCTACCGAGAATGTTTTTCCGCTACCGGTAACACCAAGAAGTGTTTGGTCTAATTCACCAGCTGCTATACCTTCCACTAATTGCTTAATTGCTTGTGGTTGATCACCCGTCGGAACAAAATCAGAAACGATATTAAATTTCATAGATAAAAAAATACACTACAAAATTAAGAAAATGCATTTCAATTGAGAGATTAAAAAAACTTTTTAATGTTTTGTGAGAGAATTAGACTTTCTGCTCTTTATTAAAATAAACCAAATAATAATACATTTGTTTTTCCTCGTCCCATCCTTTCTCGACAAATTTGTCAGCGCTTTCGGTATTGATAAAGTCCAATTTAATTTGAATATTGGTGTCTAAATTAATAACGTTTTTTATTTTCTTTCTAGCTGCAGTAACCGCTGTATTTGCAATTGGAAATTCGGTTAAATCTTCTATTTTATATTTAGGAGCTTGTTCCGCTTTATAGTGCTTAAACTCTGGAATTAGGTCAGGATTATCTATTACTTCATTTATAAACAAGGATTCTTCAAATTCATTGTTTTTTGCAAAATGATTTACTGCACGATTCATAAACAAAACTTCTTCTTTTTTGTCCTCAGCAGGTAAAACCACATCTTTAGCAAAATTTTGACAAAATTTGAGGTATTTTTTAGTGTAGAAATTTTCATCCTCAAATGCGTCAACCCCTAAAAATGACTCCAGCCAATAGCGAGCATCGTAGCGATTACTATCTACGGATAATATTTTGTACCCTTCTTCTTTATTAACATTAAATATTAAACAACCTTTATCTAACTTATTAAGATTAACACCTTGTTGTAAGTGAGCTTTTAATTGATTTTCATTTTCAGAAAACTGCAAAAATTCTTGTTTGATTTCAGACTTAAAAATTCCTAGAGCATCTACTTTTTCATTATTCAATTGAATATTTTCAAAATAAACAACATATAACTCACCTGGTTTTATATGTGGATGAAGTGATTGATCATATAAATGTGTTGCAATTGTTTTACTTTGCTCGTGAATCGTGCTTGGAGTCTCAAATATTTTGGAAGACAACCCATGTAATTCATGGAATTCTAAATCTGCCTCGTGTATAAATTGAAAATAATTTTCTTCCTTTTCTCTAAATGGTTTTAAAAAATATTCTTTAAGTAAAGGGGTTAGTTCATCATCGGTATGAAAACTATCATTTGATAAAAAAATAGGTTCATTATTGATTTTATTTCCGACTCTGTGAATTGAAATTGAGGTGATGTGTGCACCGAATAAGTTAATCATTTAATAGCTTTTGGGAATTATTTTTAGTTTGATACGTATTAGTTCCAATTTTCATTAAAATCTAAATCACCATAATCTTCTGGATCTAAATCGTCGTCATATTGCTCATCATCGGTCTCTTTACCTTCAGCTACAAATTCTTTCTCAGGAGCTTCATCCGGTAAATTCCCATGAGAAAACATAAGGTTGGGATAAGATCGATTTGGATCCGGTTCTGCGATGTCAGCTAACTCCACTAAAAAAGTCCACATATTTAAAAAATCATACACATACAACAATCTTGGTTGATTTCTATCAGTCACGTCATCGATTGAAGTTTCATTCATTATGCGGATACTCTCCATTCCCTCACTCATGTCGAATAAAGCAATTTCTTCACCTTGTTCCCAGTTTTCGTTACTGACGTAAAAAGATGCCATTTCATTTCCTTCAAAACCAAAAGCTTGAGTAATACTATTGTGTAATTCTTCTAAGGTGTTTCCGGAATCGATTTCAATATCTCGAAAAACATCTTCTTTTGTATCTAAAATTGCTCTGAAACGATAAATCATAATATTAAATTAAGGCGCAAAGATATACAAGATGATAGTTTTTTTAAAAAAAGTATCAATAAGTTTTTAACTATTTGCTGAATCGATGAAGTGTAAATATCATAAAGCTCAATAAAATAAATGCAGCTACTTGATGAAGCACTCCAAGCCAAACAGGAACCGCTAATAACAGAGTCAAAACACCTAGTATAAATTGTACACCCACCAATATCATAAGACCTCTTATTCCCTTGGTCTGCCAAGGAGTTAATATTCTATTTTTTGCTTTGTACCAAATAGCAATTATAAATATAACGACTAGGTACGCGAGTGTTCTATGAATAAACTGGACTCCACTTTTACCTTCAACAAAGTTCAGGTAAGTTGGGTTTTGTTCTGTATACACTGTTTCATGAATAAATTTTCCATCATTCATTAGTGGCCAGTTATTGTGAATCCAACCAGCATCTAATCCTGCAACAAATGCTCCATAAATAATTTGTATAATTAGTATAATTAAACCAATTCTAATAAAGTTACGTAATTTTTTAGAGATCGTTTTTTTATTGGGAAATATTAAATCTAATGCCACCCAAAAAGTGTAGGCAAAAGTTAAAAAGGCAGTAGTTAAATGCATTGCTAGTCGATAATGACTTACGTCTGGTCTGTCAACAAGTCCGCTTTTTACCATATACCAACCCAGAAAACCCTGTAAACTACCTAAAGCTAATAAAACTAAAGATTTTTTAATGGTAGCTTTTGTTAATTGTTTTCTTACTAAAAAATAAACAAAAGGAACCAAAAAAACAATTCCTATAAATCTTCCTATGACTCTGTGAATCCATTCCCAAAAATAAATATCTTTAAAGTCTTGTATATCAAAATAGTTATTTAGCTTCTGATATTCTGGATACTGTTTATAAAGTTCAAAAGCCTCTACCCACTCCACATCATTCATAGGAGGGACAATTCCAGAAATTAATTTATAGTTGGAAATAGACAAGCCAGAATGTGTTAATCTCGTAATACCGCCGACAATTACCATAATGAATATTAATAGGCAACCGGTTAAAAGCCAGTAAATTACTTTTTTATTATCTTTCATAATCTTCTTTTTTTAATACCAACCAATTCACTTTTTTTTTACTTAGTTTGTTTGTGTTTTCCTGTTCACGGACGGATAAACTTAGATCGTTTTCCTCGCCTGGATAAAAATCAATTTTATTAATTTTAAATCCTACTTTTTCTAAAACACGAGTAGAGGCTTTGTTTTTCAATTCAGTAAATCCTAATATCTTTTTTAGTTGGAGGCCATTAAAACCAAAATCTAAAGCCATTTTTGAGGATTCTGTGGCAATACCTTTTCCCCAATATTCTGGTAAAAAACGATAGCCTAAATCCGATTCTCCATTTGCTTCAGGTAAATACTTAATTCCTGTAAAACCGATAAGTTTTTGGTCAGGTTTATAGATAACCGCAAACCTACCATATCCGTAAATTTCATAATCTTTAAGGATGATATTATGCAAAACATCTTCAGCTTGCTTTTTAGTGGTTAAGAGAGTATCTCCTGTATATTTTTGAACAAGAGAATTTGAATTCAACTCGAGTATGGCTTGTTCATCTCCTATTTTAA
The DNA here is from genome assembly GCA_024232495.1 of Flavobacteriaceae bacterium. Lineage (GTDB taxonomy): Bacteria > Bacteroidota > Bacteroidia > Flavobacteriales > Flavobacteriaceae > Marifrigoribacter. The sequence goes on along the minus strand of JAAEPP010000617.1, from coordinate 11,450 downwards.
AGGTACGAATTAATAGACGATCAGATTCTAATTTCACAAATTCCATATCAGTAACTTTTTAATCCTAGTTCTTTCCCTTTTTGAAGCATGAATTCTTTAGCAGGGATATATTCATTTGGAATTTTACCTTCCAGAATAGCTTCTTTAATAGCATCTTTGATTATTCCTATTTCTTTTGAAGGTTTTAAATTAAATGTTTTGATGATTTCTTCTCCGGAAATTGGGGGTTGAAAGTTTCTGATATGATCCCGCTCCTCAACTTCAATTATTTTAGCTCTTACCCTTTGAAAATTTTGATGATATCTTTTGAATTTTTCGGGGTTTTTAGTTGTAATGTCTGCTTCGCATAAGGTCATTAAATCTTCAATGTGATCTCCTGCGTCAAAAACTAATCTGCGTACAGCGCTATCGGTCACATCCGAAGCAATTACAATTGGTCTTGAGCTCATGAATACCATTTTTTGAACAAATTTCATTTTTTCATTCAAAGGCATTTTCAATCGCTTAAATAATTTATAGACCATTTTTGATCCAACAAATTCGTGACCATGAAAAGTCCAACCTATTTTCTTATCAAATTTTTTAGTAGGTGCTTTTCCGATATCATGTAACAGAGCTGCCCAGCGTAACCATATATTATCTGTGCTTTTAGCAATATTGTCTACCACTTCAAGCGTGTGCCAAAAGTTATCTTTGTGACGTTGACCTTCGATACTGTCAACACCTTTTAAATTTGACAGCTCTGGTAAAATATGAGTTAATAAATTTACTTTATTTAGAATAACAAAACCAATAGAGGGCTTCGGAGATGCCAATATTTTGTGTAGCTCATCTACAATTCGTTCTGTAGAAATTATATTGATTCGTTTTGCATTTTTTTCAATCGATTTAAAGGACTGATCCTCTATTCTAAATTGAAGTTGAGTAGCAAATCGAATCGCTCTTAACATTCGTAGTGGATCGTCACTATAGGTAATATCTGGGTCAAGTGGTGTCCTAATTATTTTATTTTTTAAATCTTTAATCCCATTAAAAGGATCTAAAAGTTCACCAAAATTATACTCGTTTAAACTCAATGCCATTGCATTAATTGAAAAATCTCTTCGATTTTGATCGTCTTCCAAGGTTCCCTCTTCAATAGCAGGATTTCTACTAGTTTTTTGATAAGACTCTTTTCTTGCTCCTACAAATTCAATTTCAATTTCATCCGTTTTTAACATCGCAGTTCCATAATTTTTAAAAATGGATACTTTAGGCTGACTTGGAATCAAACTTGAAACTTTTTTTGCCAAATCGATACCACTACCAATGGTTACTATATCAATGTCTTTTGATTTTTCCCTTTTTAAAATGAAGTCTCTAACATATCCTCCAATTACATAACTTTCTAAGTTTAATAAAGAAGATGCTTCAGCTACTATTTTAAAGATAGGCTTTGAAAGTGCTGTTGTATGTATTTTTTTAGACACTATTTTTTTTAATGATTATGTAAATTACTTACGAATAACACTAACAGAACCATTGGTTTTAATTTTTATAATGGATGATGGTTTTGAAGGTTTAGTTTGTTGATTTAATGGAACTACATAGTCAACTCCCTCTAAAATAATTTTATTAATTTCTTTAAAATTATTTGGGGTTGCTTTTCCAGTTAAATTTGCGGAAGTAGATACAATTGGTTTTTTAAATTTTTTGATTAATTTGCTTACAAAACCATCTCTAACGACTCTAATTCCTATTGAATTATCTTCAGCAATTAAATTTTCAGCCACGTGTAAGGGACGATCATAGATTATGGTGGTAGGGGTGGTTGCATACTTAATGATATCATAGGTAACCTCTGGTACATCTTCAATATACTGATTGAGCATTTTAAAATCATTCACTAATGAAATCATAGATTTATTGGATGCTCTTTTTTTTAATTTAAATATTTTATCGACTGCTTCATAATTAGTCGCATCACATCCAATACCCCAAACCGTGTCAGTCGGGTATAAAATGATACCGCCTTTTTTAAGCACATTAAGACAATTATTTATTTCAGTTTGCATGTAATAAAAATGTTAGTATAAATATTTACAAAAGTACTAATTTAGTTATTATTCTTCTTCAGTTGAAAGGATCTATATTGTTAAAATTAGAGTCTCTTTAATTATCAATATGTAAATTATCTTATCTTTGATTAAAAAAGTATTTCTAATTGAAAATTTCCCTTTTAATATCTACTTATAACTGGCCTGATGCTCTTGATTTAGTTTTGTTAAGTATTGAAAATCTAACCTTTAAACCTGATGAACTTCTTATTGCAGATGATGGCTCTACAGATACCACTATAGATTTAATCAATGCTTTTAAGAAAAAGTCTAGTATTCCAATTACCCACGTATGGCATAAAGATGACGGCTTCAAAAGATCTGAAATTTTGAATAAAACCATTGCCAAAAGTAAAGGGGACTATATTATACAGACAGATGGAGATTGTATTTTGCATCCTTTATTTATAAAAGATCATTATTCCCTTGCTAAAAAAAATAGATATTTATTTGGAAGTCGTGTTTCGTTAAATGAAGAAACTTCAGCTACACTATTTTTAAATAAAAAAGTAAAGTTTAATTTTTTTTCAACAGGTTTAAATAAACGGACTAGAGCGATTAGAATATCCTTTCTAAGTATTTTTTATAGATCGAAAACAGAGTTGTCAAAAAAAATTAGGGGTTGTAATATTTCGTATTGGAAAAAAGATTTTATTAGTGTTAATGGCTACAATGAGGATATGACTGGCTGGGGAAGAGAAGATTCAGAGTTGATTACTAGAATGATTAATAAAGGTTGTGTTGGTAAGCGTGTCCGTTATTGTGGGATTGTTTATCATATATGGCATCCACCCGCTTCGAAAACAAGTTTCAATAAAAATGATCAAATACAGAAAGATGCCACTTTAAATAAGACCATTCGATGTAAAAATGGCATTGATAAATACTTATGAATTTTCCAGGTTCCTTAAATAAGTGTTGATTGTTTTAGCAGCTCTTTGAGTAGCTGTCGCCTTATCTCCAGAATAAACATTTTCTTTATTTATATTTTCTTGAACTTTTTTAAATGTATTAAAATTAGGCTTAATATTTTGAAGTGATTTGTTGAGATTTTTAGGAGTATTAATAACCTCTCCACATCTCCAAAATCTGTAATGACTATCTTTTTTATAGTTAATATTCTCAGGATTAAAGAAAATACAAGGTCTTGGTTTTAACATAAATTCATATACCTGACTAGAAACGTCGCCCAAATAAATATCTGCTTGTTTTGTATAAGTCATATTTACACTTCTAATACTTCCTAAATCGATATAAATGTTTTCAGAATTGAAAAATTTATCAGGAATTGTTTCTTTTTTCTCTTTTCCTTTAAAAGCAAATAAGTTGATATGCGGTGCGAAAATTAAATTATAATTAGGATTTTTATGAAAAAAGTCTAAAACCTCTAAACCATAAAAATGCCAAGATGAAAAAGGAGGCGTAAAATGCGGATTATATAAAACTACAGGTTTTTTGTTATTAAAAATTGTTTTTACGTTATGAGATTTTAATGCGTCAATTTTTTGATAACCAATCATAGTTGTTTGTTTGCAGAGTAACTTCCTTTCTTTTAATTGATTATAAAAAAATTGTCCTGAGATTAAATTTAAATCAAAATCTAATAAGTCTTTTTTATAGGAATAAGCTCTTCCTGCAAAACCATGAGATAAAAAAATAAATCTCGGTTTTTTTTGATTTTTTCGGTATTTAAAAAGTGTATGTTGTATGTAGTCTGTAAAAACTAATGCGTCAAAATTCGAAAGAAGATATTTCTTATTTTTTTTCATCCAAAAAGTTTTTCTAGGAAAAGCTCTTTTTTTTAGTTTATCAGTTAATACTCTAAAGGGCTTTGTTTTGAGCTGTTCTAAAACTACTTGGTCTCCATTTAGTCTTTTTAATGAATCCTTTAAATAGGTATGTTTAGATGGAAATGTAAGAATACTAACCTGATTAGTTTTTGCTAATTCAACAGCTATAGTAATAAAATGATTTAAATGATGGATCTCATCTAAAAAAATAAATCCTATTTTTCGATGTAGCACTCTATTTTCTGAAATTATTTTATTCACCATAAAATTTATTAATTATTTCTAGAAACCAATTTTTTTTTAGATTTTTAAATTGATACTTCCAATAAGAGGACAGATTATTAATGATACTCTCCATTTTCCAATGAGATAAAGTTATACAATTGGGTTTTATGTATAGCTGACGTTTTTTAGTTATTTTAAATTCATTTTTAAATACTCCATCTAGAGAATGATAAACCATACTAATTTAGTGTAATTAAAAGTAATTGAATATATACATTTATAATTATAACTTTATCTTTACAAAATTACGATTTCAATTTTTAAATATATTATTAAATATCATTAAACACTATCAAAACAGGTATCTTTTTATGTCAATCAGAAATAAAGAACACAAAGTATTCAACAAGGATCAAACAGCCACCTCTATTAAAATAATTTCAGGTGTGATAAAAGATTTTGATACTTTTGATGGGGAAAAGGGAAGTCGAAATACCATTAAAAAAATTACAATTGAAAATTTTAGCTTAAATGTTAAATCCTTTAAAATTCCACATTTAATAAATAGAATTGCTTATTCTTTTTTTAGGAAATCTAAAGCACATCGATCTTTTGAGTATGCAGAGATTCTTATAAACAATGGGATTAATACTCCAAAACCTATTGCTTACTTTGAGTTTTCTAATTTTAATTTTTTAAACAAAAGTTTCTATATAAGTAACCAATTAGATTATGATATCACTTATAGAGAATTAGTAAACAATAAAGATTATCCAAATTTTGATATTATTCTTAGAGAATTTACTCGTTTTACCTTTGATTTACACGAAAAAGGAATTAATTTTTTAGATCACTCTCCCGGTAATACGCTTATAAAAAGAAATGAATCTACAAAAAAGTATGATTTTTATTTGGTTGATTTAAATAGAATGAAATTTCACCAAATGTCTTTTAAAGATCGTATGAAAAATTTTTCAAAATTAACTCCAAGAAAAGAGATGGTTGAGGTTATGGCAAATGAGTATGCCAAGTTATTTGGTGAAAGTGAAAAAAAAATATTCAATCAAATGTGGTTGTTTACGGAAGAATTTCAAAAAAAATACCACAAAAAAATAGCTGCAAAGAAAAAAATATTCTTTTGGAAATAAAAATTTAGCAATGTTTAGCGTTATTCATCCGAAGAATTATAAGAAGCGCCTTCAGGAGTTTTGATGCCAAAGTCTGTATAGTTTTTGATATTTTAATAATGTTATTCTAAATTTTTGTTTGCAAATTCGATAACCAATTTTTCCATTCAAAAAACCGAACCTTAAAATATAAGAATAAAAAAATGCCCAGGTTGGTCTAAGCAATATTTTAAAATAAGTAGATTTTATTCCTAACTGATAATAAGCATTCGACGCGATTGTAGAAAAATTTTCCACTTTATCGAGTAGTTCTTGATAGTCTTTATGAATCCAGTGGTGTATATCACCCTCCAGTTTACCAATTTTTTTTCCTTTTTTAAGCGTGTAGCTATCATGTGGATTGATGCCTTTCCATTCTCCACTACCTTTTTTAAATAGACGTATTTTTTTATCAGGATACCATCCTGAGTGCTTTATCCATGTTCCACAATAATTATTTAGTCTATTAGAATAATAACCGTCATGATCCCAGTGTAATTTAATATCTAAAATAGATTTTTTTAACTTTTCTGACAAAGCCTCGTCTCCATCTAGCGATAAAATATAATTATATTTAGCTTGTCGTATTGCATAATTTTTCTGCTCTATATATCCTTGAAACTTATGTTTGATGAAATTGACATTATACTTCGAACAAATCTGTTCTGTTTTATCCGTAGAAAAAGAATCAACTACTATAATTTCATCGGCAACGCCAACAAGTGACGCTAAACATTTTTCTATATGTTCTTCTTCATTATAAGTTATAATGACAGCAGAGAGAGGAAATTCCTTATGCAGAGCGTATATTTGCTCGAAATCAGTAGGGATAGGAAGTGGTTTTTCTTCGTTTAAGTTATAGTCTATAAATTGTAATAGCTTAGATTCAAAATAAGAAGGTTTTAAATGCTGGTACAACTCGATGGATTGATTTTTTAATTGTTTCTTTTTTCTTCCCTCTATTAATTGAGGTTGATAATCTAACAAATGAACGGAACTGTGAAGTTTTCCATCTTCAAAAGTTGACCAAAAACGTTTTTCAATCCAAGGTGAAAAAATAGTAAATGATGGTTTTTTTAAAGCTTTAGACATATTAATTGCACCACCATCATTTCCTACAATAAAATCACAAGCATCCATTATAGTTATAAACTCCCTCAAGTCTTTACCTAATAAATCAAAGTATATATTTTTTTTAGTTTCTTCAGAACAATAATCATAAACCTTTTTTGCTAGTTCTCGCTGTTTAGGAATATAATTGAATAGGATATTTACATCTACTTTCGTGGCAATTAAATCAATTACCCTAGCCATGTAATTTAATGGATACGTTTTGTTAAATCTACTACCAACAATGGATACCATCACTGTTTTTTTTGTGGTATCTAATTTAAAATCATTAAATAATTTAGTGACAATTTTTCGTTCTTCCTCTGTAACTATGAGACTTGGTACGACTTCTATTTTTGTATCAAGATTTAGTGGTGATAATAGCGAAAGCCTTCTTTCTATTACTAGACCTATATTTGATTTAGGTTCGTCACATAATGGAACATTATGTGTGTACAAGAAAGTTCTACCAAACTTTTTGTACGAAATTTTAATAGTGGCATTAGAAAAAAGTACGGTTAACCAACTTTCTAATTTTGAATAAGCATCAATAACCAAGTCATATTTTTCTTTCCTAATATCAAATATTAATTTGAAAAATTTTAATTTACTTTTTCGATGTTTTTTTTCAAATAAAATAAAATTGTCAATACTCGTATTTCCTTTTAAAACTGGTAGCGTACTTTTATAGACCATATAATCTATTTGTGCACTCGGATATGCTTTTCTTAAGTTATTACAAAGTAATGAGCTAACTAATACGTCACCAATCATTTTTTGTTGTATTACAAGTATTTTCATTAGTTATTTTATGGCCATGAATTAGACAAGAAAGATAAGCTTTTTTTTGTGTTCGTTTTTGCTAAATAGCCACATCGTATTCTCTGAGAGCATCGTTTAAAGAAGTTTTTTTATTAGTACTTTCTTTTCTTTTACCAATAATCAATGCGCAGGGTACTTGATATTCACCTGCTGCAAATGATTTAGTATAGCTACCCGGTATAACTACTGATCTTGCAGGAACAATCCCTTTGGTTTCTTTTGGAACGCTTTGAGTAACATCAATAATTTTTGTTGATGCTGTTAAAACTACATTAGCTCCAAGAACAGCTTCATTTTCAACTTTAACACCTTCAACTACGATGCAACGAGATCCAATAAAAGCATTATCTTCAATGATTACGGGAGCAGCTTGTAAGGGTTCTAAAACACCACCAATACCAACGCCTCCACTTAGGTGCACATTTTTGCCGATTTGTGCACAACTTCCGACTGTGGCCCATGTATCTACCATGGTGCCTTCATCGACATAAGCTCCTATGTTAACATAACTAGGCATTAAAATTACACCTTTCGAAATATACGCGCCATGTCTTGCAACCGCATGAGGTACTACTCGTATTCCTTTTTTTTGATATCCTCTTTTTAGTGGAATTTTATCATGGTATTCAAATATACCGGTTTCCAACACTTCCATTTTTTGAACAGGAAAATAAAGAACTACTGCTTTTTTTACCCATTCGTTAACTTGCCAACCATTTTTGGTAGGTTCTGCGCAGCGAAGTTTACCATCATCCAGTAAACTTATTACCTCTCTAATAGTATTGATATAAGTTGGATCAGCTAATAGAGATCGGTCGTTCCATGCTTTTTCAATAATTTCTTGTAAATCAGTCATATTTATCTAATAATTTCACAAAGATAGAAGTCACTTTTAAATATTCCCTTATTTTTGCACAAAATATGGCACGATTATTAGCAATAGATTTTGGAACTAAAAGAACGGGTATCGCAATTACCGACGAAATGCAGATAATTGCGTCTGGTTTAACAACAGTTTCAACCAAAGATTTAATCTCATTTTTAAAAGATTATTTTGCAAAAGAAGACGTTGAGCTAATTATAATTGGAGAACCTAAACAAAAAGATGGTACACATTCTGATGTTGAAGTATGTATTAAGAATTTTATATTAAAATTAGTAAAAGCATTTCCAACGTTAAGAATAGAGCGGATGGATGAACGATTTACAAGTAAAATAGCTTTAAAAACAATGATAGAAAGTGGCTTAAGTAAAAAAAAGCGACAAAATAAGTCTCTTGTTGACGAAATTAGTGCTACTATTATTTTACAAGATTACTTAAAAATAAAACAATGATATTACCAATTATAGCATACGGGGATCCTGTTTTAAGGAAGTTAGGAAAAAGTATTGATAAAGATTATCCGGCATTAGAATCCTTATTGGAGAATATGTTTGAAACGATGTATGGAGCAAAAGGAATTGGCTTGGCAGCTCCACAAATAGGTTTACCTATTCGAATATTTATTGTTGATGCAACTCCTTTTAAAGACGATGAAGAATTAGAATTAGTAGAAAGAAATTTTTTGAGCACTTTTAAGCAAGTCTTTATAAATGCACAAATAATTGATGAGACTGGTGATGAATGGGTATTTAATGAAGGCTGTCTTAGCATACCTGATGTTAGAGAAGATGTTTTTAGAAATGAAACTGTTAAAATCGAATATTTAGATGAAAAATTTGAAAAGCATACCAAGGAATTTAGTGGAATTGCTGCTCGAATTATTCAGCACGAATATGATCATATTCAAGGTATATTATTTACAGATAAACTTTCTTCTTTAAAGAAACGATTGATAAAGGGGAAGCTTGCTAACATATCTAAAGGAAAGATAAGAATTGATTACCGAATGCGTTTTCCAAATATGAAAAAAAAACGTTAAAAAATTCACCAGTTATCTACAAATAACATATTTATTCAATCATAAATAAAAATAATCCTAAATTTACATAATGAGCTTAGAAAAAATATTAACGATTTCAGGTAAACCAGGCCTTTACCAACTTCAAAATCAAACAAGAAATGGTTTTTTAGCAATCTCTTTAATCGATGGAAAAAAAATAAGTGTAAGTGCTAGACAAAATGTTAGTATTTTGGCGGAAATAGCCATTTATACCTTAACCAAAGAATTACCTTTAAGCGAAGTTTTCACTAAAATATTTGACAAGGAAAAAGGGGGTGAGGCTATAAGTCATAAGTCTACAAAGGATGAATTAGAAGAATATTTTTTCGAAATCTTACCTGACTATGATGAGGATAGAGTTTATCCAAGTGATATAAAAAAAATTGTTCAATGGTATAATTTACTAACCAAAAATGGAATATCACAATTTAAAAATGAATCTTCTGCAGAGGAAGAATAATAAATGAATTCGAGAGCTAATCAACTTAAGGCATTAGATAGACTTCTTACCATTATGGATGAGCTAAGAAAAAAATGTCCTTGGGATAAAAAGCAAACATTTGAATCACTTCGTCATTTAACTATTGAAGAAACCTACGAGCTTGGTGATGCTATTCTTGATGACAATTTACCGGAAATCAAAAATGAACTAGGAGACTTATTATTACATATTGTTTTTTATTCTAAAATTGGAAGTGAAACAGAAGATTTTGATTTTGAGGATGTAGCTAATTCTATTTGTGATAAGTTAATTTCTAGACATCCTCATATTTATGGTGATGTTAAAGTTAATAATGAAGAGGAAGTCAAACAAAATTGGGAGACCTTAAAGCTTAAAGAAGGGAAAGAAAGTGTTCTTGAAGGGGTTCCAAATTCACTACCGGCACTTGTTAAAGCTAATAGAATTCAAGATAAGGTAGCTGGTGTAGGGTTCGATTGGGAGGAACCGCGTCAGGTGTACGATAAACTTAAAGAAGAACTCCAAGAGTTAGATCACGAAATTTCAGAAAATAATACGGATAATATGGAAGCTGAATTTGGAGATGTTTTGTTTTCTATGATTAATTATGCTCGTTTTTTAAATGTAAATCCTGAAAATGCACTAGAGCGAACAAATAAAAAATTCATAAAGAGATTTCAATATTTAGAAAAAAAAGCCAAAAAGCTTAAAAAGCCAATTAAAGAAATGACCCTATCGGAAATGAATATCTATTGGGAAGAAGCTAAAAAAAAACTATAAAAAAAGGTGTTAATTAACACCTTTTTTGTTTTTTAGGACTGTTCTTTTCGTAAGACTCTTACTTTTTTTAATTTTTCAACCCAAGTATCTAATTGCTCTTTTTGTTTTGAAATATTATTATTGACATCTTTTACTAAGGGATTGTCATCTTTAACATGTTTGAAAAATAATAAATTATTTTCCAATTGTCTTATTTCGTTTTTTATTTCACCTACTTTTTTGGAGATAAAAAACTCTTCATTTTTTAATTTTCTATCATCCTCCTCAGATACAAAAGAATTTAATTTGTTTTCAAATTTAATCAACTCTATTTGTTTTTTGTCTAAATCTAATTTTTCAAATAGGTCATCTAATTTTTTATTAAAATCTTGTTCTATATTTTTTTTATTGTAGGGTACTCTTCCTAATCCTTTCCATTCTTTTATTTTGGCTGTTATGGTAACCATATCCTTTTTGTAATCTCCCTCTAAGGATAAAGACTCTAAGGAATCTAAAAATACTTTTTTGGCTTCAAAATTTGCAATTTCTTCTTTATTTGCCTCATTTTTTTGAGAATGTAAACGATCAAAATAATGATTGCAAACAGCTTTAAATTCTTTCCAGATTTTGTCACTATCCTTTCTAGGAACGTGCCCAATTTTTTTCCAATCTGTTTGTATTTTTTTCATTAATGGAGTTAATGTTTCAAAATCATCTCCGTCTTTATTGTCTTGTGCAACTTTTATTAATTCTCTTTTTTTAGCAAGATTATCAAATTGTTCTTTCTTTTGAATTTTATAAAAAGCATTCTTTTCTTTGTTAAAATTTCGAGTAGCTTCTTTAAATGAACTCCAAATTTCTTTATTTTTTGAACGGGGTACATTACCGGCTTCAAAAAATTGATCTCTTAGCTCTTGGACTTTTTTTATGGTATTTTGCCAAGTTTGATGCCCTTTATTTTTCGCAGTGTCTGTTAGAGAATTTATGTTATTTATTATTTCAATTTTAAAATCAACATTTTTTTCCGCCTCTGCTTCTAGTTGTTCAAGGTGTTGGTTTCTTTTGTCGTGAATGATTTT
>JAAEPP010000616.1 GCA_024232495.1 Flavobacteriaceae bacterium | reverse complement strand
TTATTACACTAAGGGTTTCTTATAGTTCCCAATAAAACTTACTGAAAAATTAGCCCTGTAGTAAGAGTTCACCTCAATTTCTTATAAAGTACGCCCTTCGCATGGAATAAAACGACTGCGTTAGCTCTAAAAGGTTGTAAATATACGTATCACAACAGTTCTGTCCTTGGGAATAGCATAGAGCTTATTACACCAAGGGTTTCTTATAGTTCCCAATGAAACTTAGAGAAAACTTAGCCCTGCAGTAAGAGTTCACCTTAATTTCTTATAAGGTACACCTTTTGCATGGAATAAAACGATTCCGTTATCTCTAAAACATTATAAAAAAACGTATTACAACAGTTGTGTCCATGGGAACAGCCTAGATATTATTACACCGAGGGTTTCTTATAGTTCCCCATGAAACTTAGTGAAAACTTAGCCCCGCAGTAAGAGTTCACCTTAATTTCTTATAGACTACGCCTTTAGCATGGAATAAAAGGATTCCGTTTTCTCAAAAACGTTGTCAACATACGTATTACAACATTTCTGTGCATGGGAACAGCGTAGAACTTATTATACCGAGGGTTTCTTTTGGTTCCCCATGAAACTTAGTGAAAACTTAGCCCTGCAATAAGAGATCACCTTAATTTCTTATAAAGTACGCCTTTTGCATGGACTAAAACGATTCGGTTTGCTCTAAAACGTTGTAAACATACGTAC
>JAAEPP010000615.1 GCA_024232495.1 Flavobacteriaceae bacterium | reverse complement strand
AAATTTTCCCATTAGGACGAAGTGCCGTTTTGATGGATTTCATCATTTCATAAGGATACTTAAACTCATGGTAAACGTCAACTAATAAAATTTTATCGACAGAATTTTCGGCTAAATTAATATTGGTTTCAGTTCCGAGAATTGGTGCTATATTTTTTAAATAGCCGTTATTAATTCTCGAGCTGATTTCTGATAGCATTTCTTCTTGAATGTCAATAGCATAAATAAATCCACTTTTTGCTTTTAAAGCCATACGAAACGTATGGTATCCTGATCCAGCACCAATATCAGCAATAATATCTTCAGAATTAATACTCATGTTTTTAATTAAAGTACTCACGTTTTCCTCAGATTCTCGTTCGGGACGTTCTAGCCATTCCATTCCTTCAAATCCCATTACAGAGGCAATTTCACGGCCCATATACCATTTCCCGATCCCATTATAATCTTCGATTTGGTAGGTGTAAACTCCTGAAGTTTCGCTAGTCTGACTTCCACAAGAATTCAATAGGAATATGATGAAAATTAGAGATAAAAATTTGATCTCTTTTAAATGGTATTTCATTATTTGTAGTGATTTCTTATTCAAAAATAAACATATATGTTTAATAAATGTTGATATTTGTTAAACATTTATTATTTTTGTGATATATATGAAAAATAAAATTCCCGATAATGTAGTTTATAATGAAGACATACAAAAGTATGATTCATCCATAAAGCCCTATCCTACTGACTTGTCTGCCCCTGTAATTACAATGAACGACACCGTGGCATGGAAAAATCGTAGTATACATAAAGTAAACCAAAAGCTTAAAGCTACCTATATGGAACTCAAAAATCAATACGATACTATGGTTCAAGAATATGAAGAAAATAAGCTTCTATTCAATGCGAAATTTAATTTTGAGCCGGTTGTTGGCGAAGTTTATCATTTATATAAAAGAGCAAATAATGATTATTTTCTCTCTATCATTGCCCCTGATCAATGTGGATTTAATTGGCACGGAAGTTATTATTTAAACGCGGAGCAAATATGGTCTAAAGTATCTAGTAATAATGGTTGAAAAAAAGGTATTAAATGAAAGGGAGTTAGACCGTGTTATTGAAATGGCATGGGAAGATCGCACCCCTTTTGAAGCTATTTTTTATCAATTTAACCTTACAGAAAAAGAGGTAATTATTACAATGCGTACTAACTTGAAAACTTCAAGTTTT
>JAAEPP010000614.1 GCA_024232495.1 Flavobacteriaceae bacterium | reverse complement strand
TAGTTTGTCTTATCAATGTTTAATGATAATTTGTTAGCATCAAGCCATCTTTTTATTGATTTAAGTTCTTTGTTAACATTTTTGAGTAAATTAGATAAATCAATGGATTCAAAGTACACTTACGTATTAAAAGAATTCGAACGACGACGAGAAAATGGCGGTTTTTTGTCTCCCCCCTCCCTTAGGCCCAAAAGTTTGTTGAAAGTTTTTATCCCTTCCCCAGGCTTCTCATTCAAAATTTTCGCGCCAAACTAAAAACAATTGCTCGCGTCATCCAAAGTGGTCGAGTTTAGTTTGCTGTGAGAGTTTTGAAAAGTTTTACAGGTTTAGAAAGATGATTAGGGCGGTAAACAAAATTTCAAATAAAAAATCAATGTGCACTGAAATATCAGTCATAAACTGGGGATTTTTCTGAAGAAATCTCAACAAATAATGGCTTAAACGAATGCTGGTGAGTTTGCAATTCAGAATTTGAATTTAAAGTTCGGGAATCCTTCGTTAAGTCGAGGGATGAAAGAAATAAACTCGGGGCCGTTGAAGATGAATGCAAAATTTAAAACTTTGATTTCTGAACCAAGAAAGCAAATTGTGTTTATTTGGTAAATGTCTGAATGAATGCTGACCAAAATGTTATGACTAAGGGTCTGTTTCCTATGCTTTAAAATTATATTTAAGTTTCCAGAAATTCTGTTGCAAAACCAATTTATCCTAACTGTTTTGTACTTTTATTCAAAATCTAATTTATTTTAGTAAAGCCTCTTGTCCGTTTTCATAGGTTTGCTCAGATATTACATGGCATCTCAATACTCAAATTAT
>JAAEPP010000613.1 GCA_024232495.1 Flavobacteriaceae bacterium | reverse complement strand
TGAAGAAATCTCATAAATATCAACCTCCCATCCAGAATTCCCTGAAAAAACTATTACCTATCACGCCCCTGTGGTATATGCTTTTAATTTCTCCCCCCTCCTATTTTCCAATTTCCAAACAAGATATTTGCAAGCACAGCAGTGCCGATAGTATTAGGGGGTATGTGCCCCTTTATAAATGAATCTATGGGGGTAAATTACATTTTAGATGAAACAAATTACTTTTTTACCGCTTATCTACCCTTAGAGTGTTAAAAAAGCACTTTAGAGAAAAAAAATGAATTGATTTCTAGATCATTTTCAATATTGATGACGTCATAGATATTACATTTGCTTACGTCAGCAAATGTGGATAAATTATATATCATTCGAAAGCTCTCATCAAGAGAAAGCTAATGATGTCTCTTGCACCATTGTAAACGCTATATCATCAGAAATATCGATATTTAACATGAAACAAAATGGCGGTCTTGGCCTAAAATAGGCCTAAAACTGGTCTGACTAAAATTTGCTCGGATGGGCCAATGAAGTAATTTGAAGAACTCCAACCTGTGCAATCATCATCAGCAAGGTGTAAGGTATGTTTTAAACCAAAAATTAAATTGCCCGCAAAAATTTCCAGTGTACACC
>JAAEPP010000612.1 GCA_024232495.1 Flavobacteriaceae bacterium | reverse complement strand
ATTCATAGCTGTTTGCTTGCCAAAGTCTTCAGTTAGATTTAATTGAAAACCTAATAAATTATTTATATTAGCTAATGCTTCTTCATAGGCACCTATGGTTATGCTAACATTACCTGCAGCTTTTTGAATTTCATTAAATTGACTTACAACTCCTGGTATGGTAGTCTTATATAGTTCCCCTGCTGCCTCCCTAGATATTAACATATTTCGAGACATCTCAGCAGTAGCTTTTGAAGCACCTACCATAGCATTAAAGAAGAATTTTGCTACTTTTACTAAAGATGTGAATATAGCTAAAGGACTCATTGCTTTTGCAATTACAGGGCCTAATGATTTAAACCCTGCTTTAAAAGCTGACATTGATTTTACTGGGAGTTTACCTACTTTGACTTGTTTAGCATTTAAACCTGTTTCCTTTAAAGCATCTTGTATACCAACTCCATCTTTTCTTAACTTTTTAAAATCACCGAGTTTTTGATTAACAAGTTTATTATCTATTTTTTGTTGTTTTGAAATTCCTTTAGTACTACCAAAAGTTTCTTTATTAAATTGAGATTGTTCTCTAGCTGCTTCAGCAGCTCCTTCAAAGGGTTTAGAAAAATCTTTAATTCCTAAAAGTTTAGAAAGTTGACCTGCCGCTCCTGATAAACCACTAAAGGATTTAACCCCAAAATTATTACCAATCTCTTCAGATTCTGCATTTATGTTTTCTAAATCTGATTTTAAAGATTGTGCTTGTTTAACTTGCATCCCAATAGAGAGAGCAATATCATTATTTAATTTTCCTCCTTCAGTAAATAATTTATTTTGTTGAGATGTAAGTAATTGTATTTTTCTATCTAAATCTAACTGTAATCCTGTTATTTTGACATTAGTTTTAGATAAACCTAGTTCTTCTTTACCTATAGTAAAAGCATCTTCTGATATTTTAGTAATATCCTTGGATAATTTTTTAATGAGTTTTTGCTCATTAACTTGGAATTTCATTAATTTTGTTTGATCCTCAATAACATTTGCTATATCTTGCTGATCATTTAAATTCTCTGATGATATACCTGCTCTCCTTCGAAGAATTTCTACTAACTCTTCTTCAAGAGATTTAGTTTTTTCTACTTCTTGATTAAATTCTTTTTGATTTTTTATATCTTGTCTACTAGCGCCCTTCATCTATGATATTGGATTTTATTATAAATATTAAAAGACATTATTTCTTTGATGCCTTTGTAATATAGCTAGGTTTTGATTTAAAACTACTATTTGTGGGGGGTGTAAATGCAGATTTAGGTATGTTGGCTTTAACGGGATTATTAAGGTCTATTTGATTTTTAGAAGCATTTTGGGCTTCTTCTTTTTTATCATACCAATTTTT
>JAAEPP010000611.1 GCA_024232495.1 Flavobacteriaceae bacterium | reverse complement strand
TTTAAAATATTGAAAACAGCTCCTTGCCAAAAAGTATAGCAAGAATCAACAAGTTTATTGGTTCTTCCACAAAATCCTCCATAATAATCTTTCTGCTTATTCACTAACCAATACACAAGCTTCTAATTATCAATATCTTCTAATCTTCCTAAAATTGACAAAGCAGCCGTAGCACAAAATGTGTAACCTCCATGAGCCTCGACAAAAGGCTTTGGACCAAACCTTCCTTCATATCTCTGACATCTCTTAATATACTCGAAACAATTTTTAGTCAAATCATCATCCAAAATATTAGTCAATTTGGATACAACCAGAGCAGCATAAACGCATCTCAGATCTTCCTCTCCATTTTGATGAATCAAAAATGATCCGTTTTCTTGTTTCATGCTGATTAAAAATTCCTTTAATTTTTTTCTATCGATTTCCTTCCAAAATTTTTCATTTCCAATTAAAGCCA
Source organism: Flavobacteriaceae bacterium (assembly GCA_024232495.1). Lineage (GTDB taxonomy): Bacteria > Bacteroidota > Bacteroidia > Flavobacteriales > Flavobacteriaceae > Marifrigoribacter. The sequence continues at coordinate 631 of JAAEPP010000611.1, read as the reverse complement.
GAGAAAGGATAGACGCATAAGTGGAGAGGATGTTCGACTGGTACCCGATTCCTCCGCTAAACCCTCCTTCAGTTTTGTTCTAGAACTAAAGGATGAACCTAGAAGAAACCTCCGAGTTGTATTCATTCGTAAACCACATATCTTGTTTGATCACTGAGATAGAATTCAAGACCCAATACAATAACCAAGATTTCTGAACATCGAAGAAAGGGTAGATGTTGAAGTCAATATAGGAAAATATCAGGTAAGAAGAATGGGATTGGAAATTAAACATTTTCTCTATGTCCAAATTCTTATCATCTTTGTGCTCTTCATTGAATTTTTTAAAAATCAACTCGAATTTCTTTTTTAATACCTCTGATTCCATTATTTTATTAGTTTTTAATCTCAAGTACTTTATGAGGAATAATCTCATTTCACTCAAAGCATTTGAGTTTCTTCAATAAAATCCATTTTCAAAAGTATTTTACTCTGATAATTAGTGTATTTCATTTGAACCACTTCTTCTGATTCTTCAGAAACATTGATCATGATAACTTTCTCTGATTCCATTTCAATCTTAAGATTGTTCTTTCATATTATTGAATGCTTCGCTCAAATCATTAGACTTCCTTCAATAAAATCGCTTCAA
>JAAEPP010000610.1 GCA_024232495.1 Flavobacteriaceae bacterium | reverse complement strand
TTAAAATAGGACAGGGTAACTGCTTAAACTAGCTTTAGATTGTGGCTAAAGAATTCATTGTAGGTTTATAGCGAAGATCAGGAAGCCATTTATGTCTTTTGTAAGCTAATTTTTTTTTGTAAAATCAAAAACGGGACATTGTGTTATTTTTTGATAAAAAGCGATAAGTCAAAACACACGATTTTCTAATTGCCCCAAAATACTCAAAAGTATAAAAATATCAACTTAATGTTTTTTCATTGCTTGCTTAATCAATTAAAGAAATGTTACATATAAATTGATAATGGGATTTTCAATCGAAAAGATCCTCTGCTAAGGTGTAAAGTTGACTCAAAACTCAAATTTCATCGCAAGCGAAACGGGCTCACTTTTCCAGATTTTCAACCCCCCAATAAATATAAATATTTTCCCTTTGGCTTGACTTGGGTCTAAGAAAAACAAAAGATTTACATTTAAGTTCTTCTCATGTTCGAGAAAACACATGCACCCTGATGCAACCTGAGATCCTTGACTTTGAAAATATATCAAAAACTCTTGGAAAATTATAGATTTCCTACCCTCTTAGCCCGGTCTGCTGTTAAAATAGGACAGGGTAACTGCTTAAACTAGCTT
>JAAEPP010000609.1 GCA_024232495.1 Flavobacteriaceae bacterium | reverse complement strand
GTTCCATTTGCTCCAATTCTTCCAGGTCATTGCAGGATTCTACAGGATCATAAAAGTTGGTATCCACTTCCATTTTTAATGAGTTAACTGATATTTCGTGCGTGTGGTCGTCATCAGGTGTAGGTGTCCGGTGGCTGCAGGCAGTTAGTTGTTCAGGGATGGGATTGGGGGCTCGTGAAAAGGAGCCGCCTCGCTGACGATCATCTGGTTGACATCCACGCAGATCTGGCAGCTGTTGGTGCAGCGCTTGAAACCGCAGTCTGTGCAGTTGGATGACTGCTCCTCGACTTCCACCTCCTCGTCTCGGTCCAGGTCTCGGTTCAGGTCAACCCTGGCGCCGACTGCTGCGAGGGCAGCGGGGTCAAGCTCAGGAAGTGCAGATCTTTGGGTGATTGCTGCTGGTGTCTCGGCGATTACGCAGTTCCGATTGGCCTCCACATGCAGATCTCCGTGTACAGGCTCCTCGCCGATGACTTCTGGAACTCCGGCGACAACGCAGTTCCGATTGACCTCGGTGGGCACATTCATCTCCTTGATAGAGTTGACAGGTTCCTGGTGCTTGAGGGCGCCAGTGAGGATGTACAGGGACGACAGCTTTGACTTCAGAATGGAGAAGCCGTCGAAGGACACGGCCTCCTGGCCCTCGAAGACAGTCACAGGGAACACTGAGGTCCTCACGTCCGCCCCGAGTAGGATTGCGGGGTAGCGAACTCCCGGTGTGG
>JAAEPP010000608.1 GCA_024232495.1 Flavobacteriaceae bacterium | reverse complement strand
GGTGTATTCTTATTGGCTCTCTCTTGGAAAAGAAGTCTATGCTGTTGATGATAGACATGTGTGTGCTTATCCCTCTCAATTTGAAAGTGTGAAGAATAATGAAAATGCACTGATGAAAGTGATTCTCTTTGATCAAGCCTTCTATTATGGGCTTAGATCAATTGACAGTATCTTTAGGGATGTTTACCCTGGATCTCTTCTGAGATTTTATTGTCCAATCTGCCTTGAACAATTCTGGAATCCAACCACATAATTATAGTTTGAAATGATATGTATTTTATTTTACAACCCCTCATAAAGGGAGAAGTCAATATGAGGATCATAAAAAAACGACTATGGCTGCCTCAATATATCCCAAAGAGGAGCAGATATTTTTTATAGTAACTAGTGATTTTTTGAAAAAGAAAAGCTTATATTTTTGTGTTAAAACCTCTAATGATTTGTAATAAAGAATAATTTAATTTATTTGTTTTATTTGTTTCTTTTCCAAATATATTTTGGTACCTTATATTTTGAAAATCAAGCAATAATTGTATTTTTTTTGTGTTAAAACGAATATGGCAGCCTCAATATCTCCCAAAGAGGAGCAGATATGATTTTATTGTAACATGTTTCTGAAACCTCTAAATGTGTACTTTAACACAATCCATTCGGTTTTTGGCGTATTTTTTGTCAGTAAATAATTTGGTTGAGGACCACT
>JAAEPP010000607.1 GCA_024232495.1 Flavobacteriaceae bacterium | reverse complement strand
GTAGTCGATATCTGCACGTAATGTATGCAAAGGTACACGACCTTCACGATACCATTCTGCACGTGCGATATCAGCGCCGCCTAAACGACCGCTAACTTGAACTTTGATACCTTTAGCACCTAAACGCATTGCATTTTGAACTGCGCGCTTCATTGCGCGACGGAACATAACACGACGCTCTAATTGACTAGCGATACTGTCAGCAACAAGCTGCGCATCCATTTCTGGCTTGCGTACTTCAGCAATGTTGATTTGAGCAGGAACACCGGCAATTTTAGACACTGCTAAACGTAATTTCTCTACATCTTCACCTTTCTTACCGATAACAACACCTGGACGAGCCGTGTGAATTGTTACGCGGATAGATTTAGCTGGACGTTCGATTACCACTTTTGAAAGTGATGCACGCTTAAGCTTTTCTTTTAAAAATTCGCGAACCTTGTGGTCGCCGTCTAAGTTGCTAGCAAAATCTTTGCTGCTTGCAAACCAAGTAGACGCGAAAGGTTTCGTGATACCTAAGCGAATACCGGTAGGATTAACTTTTTGACCCATACTAATATACTCCTAAGAATCAGATACAATCACAGTGATGTGACTAGTACGCTTAATAATACGATCGGCGCGGCC
>JAAEPP010000606.1 GCA_024232495.1 Flavobacteriaceae bacterium | reverse complement strand
TTCGTGGAGTACCAATAAATGATCTGCTCTTCTAAGCTCCGCATTGATATAGTTTAGTCCGTCGGTATGCTCAAATTCTAAAAATCCTTCTTCTAATAAAATGCTTTCACCATTGTAGACCCCATCGTACAAAGTTCCTGAATTTTGGATTTCTCCATAAATAGCTACTGGCTGATTTGGTAGGGCTATGTATTTCATGTGGTCGATCCCCATGGATATGCTGTAACGATCGTTCACAAAGTAGCCCAGCCTAAAGTTGTATTGTGGTGTGGTTAAATTAGAGGGATGAAAATAGTTTTCGGCTGTAAAACGAGTGGGGCGATCGGCTGCTTTTACACTTTTTAATTCGAAATGGTAATGATCGCCTTTAAATTTAATATCTGAATTGCTGTACCAGGACCAATTGTAACCCCAAGTTAAAAAAAAGTCGCCTTTTTTATAAGCCGAACTAGGGCTTATATTTAGATCTTGAGCGTAGCCATGCGCTATAAAAATCGTCATCGCTATAATTGAACAAAACTTCATTAATTAAAAATTACTATTTAAAAAATCAAGAGGCAAAACTAATCAAAAATTAAGGGTTAGCTATTGAATTTTAGTTAATAATAAAAGGAAATTAGATTCGATTAATTTTCTAACGGTTCAAGGCTTGGAGAGAGGTAATTTAAGAGTGGTTCTTGAAACAATTGCTCATTTAAGGATACTATTTCTATATAAGCTTTATAGAGTTCGTGTTCAAACTTTAGAATTTCAATGTCTTTTTTATTTTGAAGAATCTTAAGTTTTAAAAGCAGTAATGGCGATACACCATCCATTTTTTGATAGGCTTCGTAGATCGACGACACACTGCTATTTTCGTTTTGTTTTTTTAATATCGTATAATTTACAATCGAAGTATTGTACGCATTTTTAGCGAACGATACTTTTAGTTGATAGTTTTTTAATTCATTATTTAATTTGCTTTCTTTAACGGTCTTTTCAAAATAAAATTCACTTTTATCTTGTCTGGCAGCACCAAAAAAAGGCAAGTTGATTCCCAAACCTATGGATAAATTATCTTCAAATAAATTTTCTGATTTTCCGATATATTTTGCTTGAACAAAATCTAATAATTGCCTGGATTTTGCAATGGATAAATTCATTTCATTTTCCAGGGTATTCATTTTAAGTTTTTGAAGTGATAGGAATGAATACTCATAGGATACAGAGTCCGAAATGGGAAAATCTATAATTTGTTCCGGACTGATTAAATTGGTAGTTTCAATTGGCACTGCATCCAGACCAAAAACTTTTTTCAGGTACTCCTCTTGATCTTCTCTAATTTTTTTTAGCTGTATAATTTTTAGCTGGGTTGCTAATAAATCTTCTTCTGATTCTATCACCTCTTTAATTTCAAAATTTTCATCGAAAACTTTACGTCCTAACAAGGTTAGTTTATCATTTATTTGTTGTTGTTTAGTTAATAAAAGTGCTTCCATTTTATTATTGAAGATATAATCCAGCGCGAACAAATACCTACTTTTTAAGTCCTGGTTGATCTCTATTTTATTTTCTAAATGAACTTCCTGGATTTTATTTGAGTAAATATTTTTTTGGCTCGATTGTTCTCGGAGAGTATTGGGTTTAATCCTTAATGAATACTCTTGGAATGTTTCAATAAAACGTCTGGTTTCTAATCTAAATTGAGCACTCTTTATAAGCGGTATGTTA
>JAAEPP010000605.1 GCA_024232495.1 Flavobacteriaceae bacterium | reverse complement strand
ATTCTTCATTATATCCACGTTAAAAATATGACTCACAGAATTTGAAAAATAAATTTTGAATATTTTTCCATTCATTCCTTTTTCATTTAGGTAAGCCTATCAATGGGTAATGAAAGTCTTTAAAGCTAATAACACTAAACATTATCAAAGAAATTTTGGTGAAATATACCTAGAAATAAATCATGAAAAATAAATATAATATTTTATTATTAGTAATGTGCACTTTTCTGCTGGGGACGCTCATTTAAGGGTTTGTACTTTAAGGCTACTTTTTGGAAAATATGAAACAATTTGCCAAGATATCTGAAATTTCTGTTCAGATATCTTCCTGGCCAATATTCATTTTCAAACTTGAGACAAAACAGGATTTTTGGAAATCAATAAAAGAAGTACTTTACCTCTACAACCCCTGAGTGGTGGGACTGCAATGGCCCTCCTAGTGACTGCAATGGCCGTCCCAATTGTGCAGTAAATACACGCATTTTATTTTATAAGCAATTGCTCTATAAGCAAGTCAGTACTGGGCAAGCCAAAAAGCTAAGCAATTTTCAGTACAGGATTGAAGACTGCTAAGCAATTTGAAAAATTTTGGTGGATTTTGGGAATGGAGCTTTGGGCAGATAGCTAAATAACTTCAGAAAGAGCTAATATCTTGAATAAAGATATTTTATTTGGTTGAGTTGGTGTTCATGAATAAAAAGTGCTAACAACATCAATCATTAATTTGTTTCAACATCTTCAATTGATTAAGCCTTCTGACATGTATGGGGCCCTATATTTACCTTGTTCCTAATCTATTTCCAAAAAAACGAACCAAAGCTAAGCAATTGCCAAGCAATTTTTATAGTACTCAAATTGGCATTAAAGCTAAGCAATTTTAAGTACTGAGCCAAAGCTGGAATTGCTTATGAAAAAAAATGCGTGTACTTTACGAAGATAGTAAGTGTATTTGCCTACCGCCCATCATACACTGTTTTGAT
>JAAEPP010000604.1 GCA_024232495.1 Flavobacteriaceae bacterium | reverse complement strand
GAACAATACTTTGTAATCAATAAAAAGCAATACTTTGTATAGGAATGTTAACAAAATGGCTGGAGTGGGACTCGAACCCACTCCATGGAAGTAAATGCTGCCTTACACCAGCGCCTCATACCACTTTACCATCCTGCCTGTATGTTTTTAGGTCAATAGCTTGGATGATTGTAGAAGATACCATCTGCAGGTATTCAAAATAACGGAAACAATACTAGGTGTAGGAATGTCAACAAATTGACAGATCTGGGACTCGAACCCACACCACCTAAGTGACTGGTGCCTTAAACCAGCGCCTTAGACCACTCAGCCATCCTGCCTGTATGTTGTGTGGTCAATAGCATGCATTATGGTAGTAGATACAATTCTCAGGTGTTCAAAATAAAGGGAAAAATACTTTGTACAGGAATGTCAACAAAATGTCAGGAGTGGGACTCAAACCAACGCCACAGAAGGAAATGGTGCCTTAAACCAGCACCTTTGACCAATGGCTATCTTGTCTGTATGTTTTGTGGTCAATAGCATGGATAATGGTAGATGACATCATGTGCAACTTCTCAAAATAAAGAAAACAATACTCACTTCAGGAATGTCAACAAATTGACGGGAGTGGGACTCAAACTCAGATCATCCGAGTGACTAGTGCTTTAAACCAGCGCCTTTGACCACTCGGCCATCCTGCCTGTATGTTTTGAG
>JAAEPP010000603.1 GCA_024232495.1 Flavobacteriaceae bacterium | reverse complement strand
GACTTGCTAATAACTATCACTTCAGATAATCCAATAATTGAAGTAGAGTCTTGAGCTATGCTTTGTGAAAATAAATTAGAAGAAAATATAAATCCAAGTATTGTAAAAACAATGATGTTTTTCATAACATACATTTTATAAGAGGCTATTCTATTTTCATAATAGAACAGCCTCTTTTATATATAATTTCTAAAATTCAATTTCTAAGTAAAGACTACTGCTTTCGTTATCTTCTGTAACTTCTTCACCTTTTAAAATTTCACCGTCTTGGTTTTCTAACATTAAGTTTAGTTTCCAATAACCTGTCATTGTTAGAGAAAGTTTCCCATCGTACATATTAGAAGCTGCATTATAAACTAAATCTTCATTATTTGGAGACGTATGATTTCCCATACTTGGCATTCTTGGGTCTAACATTATTTTGAAATCTTCTACTACAGGAAAACTCATCATATTTTCCATTTTGTATAAACCGAAAGTAACATCGTTCACCATAACTTCTGGAGATTGAGGTTCTACGTAAGCAATGATATATCTAACATCATCTGTACCCATAAAAACAGATACCACTTTACGGTCTGTAGCAGGAACCGAAATATCCCCAACGGCCGTAAAATCTTCTCCATCTATGGTATAATCAAAAGTTAAATCCCAACCTTCATCTGCATTTTCTGCCATTTGAAACACAATGTATCCATTGTAAATGGTTTCCATTCCAGAAACTTTTACTAGATCAGATTTTGGACAAGAGTGCATCATTTGTGTCATATGCATCATAGGGTTCCACATAAACATTGCGTCTTCAACAAAATCTCCAGTAGTTTTATCCTTTAATCTAATAGTGATATCATTATATCCTTGAGAAAGATTTCCAGATATAGAATACATTTCTACAGTATGTGTATCATTAGAAATTTCTTGAATTAATGTCAAGTCTTCAACTTCATTTACAGGCAAGAAAACATCATCATCGTCTTTAGTACAAGAAATTAAAGTAGCAACAAGTAATATTGGTAATAAGTATTTTAATAGTTTCATTTTAATATGTTTTAAGCGTGTGTTATAACAATTTTATAACACTGTTTTTAATATGTTTTTATTAAATTATAAACGAATAATTTTCACAAATAAGTAAGTGTTAATATTTCAAATCATTGGATATAGCAGGACTATTTCTGAAGAGAAATAATAAGGTGAAAATTAATTAAGAAAGGATCTCTTGAGGAGGGTGAAACAAGGAATAGGTGCTTAAATAAGCATATAAATTGTGGTATTTGTTTATTTCAATTTTTTTATAAATAACTATCTCAAAATTGATATCTAAATTTTCTTGCACAAACAATACAACACTTTTAGACAATAACATTTTTGAAGGTGCTTTGTCATTAGTAGCATCTTTCTCTGTTACCTCTTTTAAATGACATTTACCATCACATTTCATTTCAGGCTTGTCGATATTATCACAAAACTGAGCTATAAAATCTGTTTGATCTACGTAATAATAAGTATAGGTTAAGGGAACATATAATACATTCCACATCATGGCTGT
>JAAEPP010000602.1 GCA_024232495.1 Flavobacteriaceae bacterium | reverse complement strand
TAACTAGTGATGTCCCGGAGCCAAAAAAAGTGCCGGGTACCGGGTACTTTTTTTTTTCCTTGCGGGTACCGGAACGGGTAACGGGTACCGGGTACAGTACTTTCCCTTGCAGGTACTGATCCGGATACCAGTTTCAGGTACCGGGTACATTTTTTCCCCTTGCGAGTACCGAGTACTAGATTTATATAAAAAAAAAAATCAGAAAGTTGTTAATTTTTTTTAAATGTGCCGCTTTTCCAAAATTTTCAAAAGAAAATCTATTAGAAGAAAATTAAGCGTTAATATAAGTAAAGACAAAATTGACCAGTTTCTAAATTTTTTGAGTGGATCAGGGTGTCAAAAGGCAAAACTGTAGCTCTCAAAAGCCTATATAGTTATTTTGTCGCAGTAATTTCATATTTAATTTGCGTTGTGAAGCTAATCATAGTTCTGAGATCCATATGTATTACATAATCAAAGAAAATTTATAAAAACTATCAATTTGAAGTGGATCATATTATCCCTTTATTTAGAACAGAAAATATATAACCGTAATGCAATTTTATAGTGCAAATAGCCTGCCTGGACCATTAAATTAAATTTTTGATTAATTAAATATTCCATTTAAGATTTAGAAGCAACGAGTGCAGATATATTTGGTATCTCAGACACCTAATTTGACGCCCTGGACTGCCCTACTGCAAAATATGAAATTTCATATCTTTATAAATAATGAATCAGAACTCTCTATTCAGTGCACCTATTTTGAATAGCAATAAAAAGGATGTAAAGCCCGAAGACCGCGTACTCTGAAGCAACTAAAACAAATACATGAGAACTATGTGTACTTTAATTTTATTTAAAAATCATTCACGTAAATGTCCCCCATTTGTTTACCTATTCTGGTTTCAAAGAATAAAAAAAACGTCTATGTATCTATCCAAATCTATTTGTTATCATGGTTATTAAGCTAAATTGTCGCATTTAATCAGAAAAACCTATGGTATGCGTCCTCGCGTCTTATACTGCTATCGATGTAAACATCGTATCTGTACAACAGACTAAGATGACGCTGACTTGAATTTCAATATAGGTACTATTTGCTTTTAGAATGCTTATATAGACAATAAACAACGTGAAATATATTTAATTAATTAATTATAAACAAACATTATTTCATTTGAAGTTATAAATTTCGTATTTTTTATTTAACAATATAAGATCAAATGCTCTCAAACAAATTTTCTTTCCTGTTGCTGTTGCTGTTTGTCGCCAGGCACAGGTTTCTCTCGGGTTC
>JAAEPP010000601.1 GCA_024232495.1 Flavobacteriaceae bacterium | reverse complement strand
GTCCGGCGCTCATTAGCGGCGCCGGCCATCCCATGGGCTCGCAGCCAGCAAAGAACCGCGGTGCGTAGCCCTGGGCGTCCCTCGGATCATAGACCGCCTAGGCGGACTCTCTGGAAGTTAATACGTATTGTGAGCTGCCATCGCAGTAACCGACCGTTGTTGCGTGGAGGGGAGCGTTATCCCCCATGCACTCGGCGATCCCTCTCCCAGATAACCACCATCGCTGGCGCCGCCATAAACGATGATTTTGTCCGTGACGAATGACCGCCTAGCGAGTGCTCGTAGAGTCTGGAGTGTCTCCCTCAGATTTATCCGACCCATGACCTCCTGTGTGAGCGCTACGACTCGGTCCATGTGGTGTGATGTAATGGCTGGCACGCATCCACTGCACTTAGCCCGCCCCGCGGAGGCCCGCGGGGTGTATCGGGGCACCTGCACTCGCACATGCATCGGCAGTGTGCGCCCAAACATGCAGTGTGCACTCCTGCCATGATCCAATGGTCAGCACGCATTGATTGCACTTAGCCCGCCCCACGGAAACCCGTGGGGTGTAGCGGGGCACCAATCTCAGTATGTGCACCAGCAGTCTACACTCACATTGGCACGCAGTATGCACCCATGTCCAGACCAGCACAGCACGATCAGCCAAGCCAACACCATTTTAGTACAAGCCATTTATTGGTGCGAGTCAGACTAAGGCGCAGACGGGGAGCTTGTGGCGCCGCCGGCCGGAGCACTAGCCTCGTGGCACCTGGAGTGGGGGTCAGTGATGATGGAACACTGCCATTGCGAGTCGCACGTGGTCAACTGTGGGTCCGAACTGTCAGACTTCCTGCAGTTCAGTGCGTGTCAT
>JAAEPP010000600.1 GCA_024232495.1 Flavobacteriaceae bacterium | reverse complement strand
GCTACTTTATTAATTCTTCTTTTAGACATATGATAATCTATTTTAACTTATAAGTATATTTTTTTAGAATTTATTAATTCTAAAATCGTGTTAGTTACTTTTTTAAATGCTTTTAAATCCTCTGGTGATACAGCTTTATTAACCGCTTCGTCAAAACCAATCACCACTTTTTTTGAAAAATCTCTCATTTCGACTCCAAATGGCGTTAAATGAATTAAAACTCCTCTGCCATCGAGTGGGTTGGGTTTACGATGAATAAGTCCTTTTTCTTCCATAGCTTTTAATGTGCGAGAGAGGCTGGTGGCTTCAATTCCCATTTTTGGACCCAATGAGGTAGAAGGAGTTCCTTCCTCTGGATCAATACTTATTAATGCAAATCCGGTGGCCATGGTACTTCCTTTTTTTCCAGCTTCTTCATTATACATTTTGGTTACACCCATCCAAGTAGATCTTAGGAGATAATCTATTGTTTTTTCTTTCATAAGCCAAAAATACAAATAAAATACTATGCATGCATAGTATTTTACGTTTATTTTTATTTTATTATATTTAAAAAAAAAGGGGTAATGAAACGAATACTAAAAAATATTTTTGCAGTCATAGTTGGCTGGATCTTTGGAAGTTTCTTAAATATGGGACTGGTCGAGCTTGGAAATTTAGTATTTCCAATTAAAGGTATAAACATGAATAGTATGGAGGAATTAGCAATAGTGATTCCTACATTAAATGCTACATATTTTATTTTTCCATTTTTGGCTCATGCATTGGGAACTTTCTTAGGAGCTTTTATAGCATGGAAAATTGCATCGAGTCATAAAATGAGAATAGCGATGACCATAGGAGGCTTATTTTTATTAGGTGGTATTGCAGTTAATTACTTATTACCGGGTCCAAAATGGTTTACAATTTTAGACCTCATTCTATCTTATTTACCTATGGCATATTTTGGAGGTTTTTTAGCTTCTTTTAATTCAAAAACAGTAATGAAATGATTATCTAATCCAAATAAATAAATATTTAAATAAAAACATGTCTAATAAAATAAAATTTCTATGGGATTTTAGGGGGCCTAATTCATTAAAAATTGCTGAACATCATTGTGTTCATTTAAGAGAGTACGCTACTAAAGAAAAACTTGACTATCATCAAATTGAAAAACAAATAATTTCTGAAATGTATACCATAGCTTATTTGATTATTGATAAAACAGACATGGATTTTCACCGGAAATTACTAAAGCCACATCGAGGACAAATCGTAAAATAAGAGTAATACTTGTTTAAAAATAAAGGTGTCTATGTGTCCAAAAAAAATAAAGAAACCCTGGCCAACGAAAGCTGCTATGGAACAAGTTTATCAATTAAATTTGTGGGGAGCTAATGAAACGAAATTTTATTCTGGTGAAGGTTCTCATCTTTCAAACTATGTTGAGCCCTATATAACTGTTGTTTCTTCGTTTTTATCGTCTTTTTCAATTCCACCTGTAGTTTGTGACTTGGGTTGTGGTGATTTTAATATTGGAAGACAGTTGGTTAAATACTCTAGCAACTATATCGGGGTAGATATAGTAAATGATCTGATCCTACACAATAAAAATATATTTAATCAAAAACAGTTAGAATTTAGGTGTTTGGACATTGCTAATGATCCGATTCCCGCCGGAGATTGTGCAATTATAAGACAGGTGTTTCAACATTTGTCCAATGACGAGGTACAGCAAATATTGAAGAAACTGTATCAATTTAAATTTGTAATTATTACAGAACACATACCAAAACATAATTTTATTCCAAATATTGACATCCTTTCAGGGCAAGGAATTCGATTATTAAAGAATAGCGGTTTGGATGTTACAGCAGCGCCTTTTAATTTTAAAGTAATTGACAAAAAGCAGCTATTAAAATTGAATGTTATCGCTAAAAACGAATTGATAGTTACGACACTTTATCAAATGTTTTGATCTAATTTTTATAAAAAAAAGCTATTATTAATATAATAGCTTTTTAAATAACCAATTTGGAATACAGATTTTCTTTTTCATAGCAAAAATCTCCCCTTTGCATATAAAACAATCCTTAAATAAAATACCCTACTTTTTTTTAAAATTATTTTTTTTTCTTGTAGCGAAGTAATCCTAATTCAATACCAATTGCAGTTCTGGCTAACATCGTAAAAATAAGAGCACCCATTGCCCAAATACCTAATGTAACCCCAATTTCAATCCAAGTAGGAGTGTATTCAGCAATTTTCCCATAGGGTCCTGGAATAAAACCTGGTATAATTAATCCAAACCCTTTTTCTATCCATATAGCGACAAATAGCATAAAGCAAGCAAAGTAGAGTACTTTAAAATTATTTCTTAGTTTATGAAAAGTTAAAATAATTGTAGCTAAAATATTTAAGGGTATCGCTGTCCAAATCCAAGGCATTAGTGCATTTTTCCCATGCAGCCCAAAGTATAAGTAATAAGCGCTTTCACTATGATGGGTAGGAGCATAAAATTCCTTAAATAGTTCAGAAAATAGCATGATTAAATTTATTTGTGCAGCTACCGTAACTACCATAGCTAGCTTTTTTAGTGTTTTATCAGGTATTGAAAACAAAGTATGCGATCTAATAAAAGCTAAAACTAAAATAATTAGGGCTGGACCAGCTGCAAAAGCAGAGGCTAAAAATCGAGGGCCTAGTAG
>JAAEPP010000599.1 GCA_024232495.1 Flavobacteriaceae bacterium | reverse complement strand
GAGAAACCATCATGTCTGACCAAGAAGTGGAAAGGCTGCGGAGAATGAGAAGTGGACCATCTTCATATGCACTTCTGAACCTGAAATGCGCCCACCTGAACCTGCACTGCTGAACCTGAGATGACGCCTACTGGAGCATGTCTTGCGCCACACCTAGCCTTTGCGTTTGCAAAAACGCATTTTCCATCTAGCTCAAGACAAAGCTCTCCCTCTCCACCATCGGGCCATGGATCATCAACAAAGCAAGACCTGCACTGCTGAACCTGAGATAACGCCTACTAGAGCATGTCTTTGCGCCACACCTAGCCTTTGCGTCTGCAAAAACGCATTTTCCATCAAGCTCAAGACAAAGCTCTTCCTCTCCACCATCGGGACCTTGCTAGCATTATCTGAAAGTGGCACTCACAGCTGTGACCAAGGAGCTCTAGTCAGAGCACTTGCGTCCATGAAAACAGAAACCTCCGCCATCAGGACCTGCATGGCATATCTGAAATAGTACTCGCTATTGCGTCAAACATTACGCCAATATGTCAGGATGGAGAAGCAGAAACTCCATTACGCAAGCACTTATACCAATATATCAAGATAGAGACCTCAACCATTCTTCAAGCCAACAATCTACAACTATTCCAGCGTCTTCTAGTACCTCCTCATCACCAACGTAAACCTCAAGCGCCCCGAGTGCAGCATGAAAGTTCAGGTCAGAAGTTGAAGTCAGAAGCTGAAGTTGCATGTGCCCTGCCATAACATGGTGAAATTACGCCAATCCATGTACGACCACACCCCAGCCGGAGGAAGAGAAGGTTCGAGAGATCCTGAGGTCCGCCAGCCCGCGCCGGGTATTTAAG
>JAAEPP010000598.1 GCA_024232495.1 Flavobacteriaceae bacterium | reverse complement strand
GAACTATAAGGAACCCTCGAAGTAATAAGTTCTAGGCTGTTCCTATGGTCTGAACAGACGTAGTACGCATGGATATACAGTCTTAGCCCACACGAAACCGTTCTGATCTATGCTAAAGGCGTACTTTATAAGAAATTGAGGTGAACTCTTATTGCGGGGCTAACTTTTCACTAAGTTTCATGTGGTACTATAAGAAACCCCGGAAGTAAGAAATTCTAGGCTGTTCCCAAGGACAGAACTATTGTAATACGTATGTTTAAAACGTTTTGAAGCAAACAAAATAGTTTTATTCCATGCAAAAGGCGTACTTTATAAGAAATTGAGGTAAACTCCTATTGCGGGGCTAAGTTTTCACTAACTTTCATAGGGAAGTAGAAGAAACCCTCGAAGTAATAAGTTCTAGGCTGTTCCAATGGAAAGAACTGTTGTAATACGTATGTTAACAACGTTTTAGAGATAACAGAATCGTTTTACTCCATGCGAAAGGCGTACTTTATAAGAAATTGTGGTGAATTTTTAT
>JAAEPP010000597.1 GCA_024232495.1 Flavobacteriaceae bacterium | reverse complement strand
GTAGTAACATTTGCGGCAGCAGACCCAAGTTTTTCGACACTTGTTACTGCCCTAACAGAACTAACCCCAGCAACAGATTTTGTAGATATTTTACAAGGTGAAGGACCATTCACAGTTTTTGCTCCTACAAATGACGCCTTTGGTGCACTTACTGAAGTTCCATCGGAAGAACCATTAACACAAGTGCTCCTTTATCACGTAGTAGCAGGAAATGTAACTTCTTCTGATTTAACTAATCCTGGTGAAACTACAGCAGCAACTTTACAAGGAGATTCAATCACTATTACCTTACCAGGAAGTGAAGGAACTATTGCTAATGTAACAGATGCATCCGGTGCTAGTGATATTGGAATTGTAGCTGTGGATGTTCAAGCTGGTAACGGAGTAATCCACGTCCTTAATAAGGTAATGATACCAAATTTATAATAAACAGAGCGGTGTTGTTTTGATTCATTAATTATAACTAATTAATAAATTCGCTTTAGTTGAAAGGGCTCTTGTTGAAAAACGAGGGCTCTTTTTTATTTTTTTGGAAAAACTTCTTCTGCAATTAAACTATTGTTTTTAAATTTTTTCCAAATACCATATTTTCGGCCATTTTTATAATTACCCTCAAGAATTTTAATGCCATCTCCATTGTAATAAATTGCAGGACCGTGCAGTTTATCATTCACAAAAATTAACTCTTTTAACGGTTTCCCTTTAGTTGAAAAATAATTGTTGACCCCAGATTTAACACCGTTTTTATAAGTAATTTCTTCTGCTAAAACATTATTTCTATAATAAGTAACTTTTTTGCCATCCAAAACTCCATTTGTATAGTGTTCTTTTGTTAAGATATTTTTTGTTCCACTATGGTAGTAGGTCCATTCACCTACCCTAAGTTTGTGGTTCATTTGTCCTTTGCTAATTATTTTTCCATTTTTTGAAAAATAACTAACCTCAGCTATTTCACTATTAATGATAAATAGCTTTTTCATGGAAGGTATATCTCCACAATCACTACAAAAAAAATTAAATACACCAGATTCTTTACCATGCACAAAGGTTCCTTCGTAACGTATTTGATCGGAATCTTTATAGTTTTTCGACCAGAGTCCGTGACGCTTTCCATTAGCATCAAGCTGATTCATAGCAGTTTGAGATATGGATACAGATATGTTTCCAACAAGACATAATAAAAAAATCAATGAAATTCTCATGGTTAGATTAATTATCATTAGGAAAACAAAAAAATATCAATTGGTAAAACTTCCTATTGGAATTTTTATAATTTATTTTTTACCTTTCTTTTTTTGCGCCTCAGCTTGTTCCATCATCTCTGCCATCTTTTTCTGGAATTTATTTTGCTTCTTTGGTTTCTTTTTATTTTCCTGGATTTTGGCATGAATTTTATCGTCATCGATGATAAAGTTTTTAATGACTAACATAATTCCAATAGTAATCATATTTGAAACAAAGTAATATAATGATAAACCTGATGCATAATTATTAAAAAATACCAACATCATTAGAGGAGACAAATACATAATAAACTTCATGTTAGGCATTCCTTCTTGTTGTTGCATTGATTGACCCGTTGTCATCATCATATAAATAAAAATGGCAATAGATGCTAGTATAGGAAATAAACTAACATGGTCACCGTAAAATGGAATATAAAAAGGTAATTCTGCGATTACATCAAAACTGGACAAATCATCAGCCCACAAGAAACTTTTTTGACGCAAGTCAAATGCAGTTGGAAAAAAGGTAAATAAAGCATAAAAAACAGGAATCTGCAGTAAGGCCGGTAAACACCCTTTCAGAGGACTTGCTCCTGCTACAGTCTGAAGTTTCATTGTTTCTTGTTGAATCTTCATTTTATTTCCCTTAAATTTTTCTTTTATCTCGTCCAGTTCTGGCTTTAATACTTTTAGTTTAGCTTGTGATAAATATTGTTTGTACTGGACCGGTGATAAGGCTAATTTTATTAAGACTGTCAACATTATAATAGCGATACCAGCAGGTAAAAAACCACTTAAAAATCCGAAAAGTGGAATAATTAGATATTTATTTAAAAATCCAAAAATACCCCAACCTAAAGGCATAGCTTCGTCTAGATTACGATCGTAAGATTTAAAAATCTGGTAATCTGTCGGTCCATAATACATATTCATAGAATAAGAAAGTCCTCCAGCTTTAGGCTCTAATAACATCCTTGCACCATATTTTTTTGTGTAGAGGGTATCTACCTCTTCATCTTTCACTAAATCAATAGAACTCAATGCCACTTCTTTAAAAGCAGTATCAGTTAATAACATAGAACTAAAAAAATGCTGACGGAAGTTCATCCAAGTCACATTTTTTTCAAGTTCATTATCATCTGAAGCTGGTGATAATTTACTATGCTTATCTCCATTTTCGTATTCATAAGTTAATCGAGAGTATCTATTTTCATAAGAGATACTTTTAGCTTGACGATACCCAATAAAGTTCCAATCTAAATAGATTGGTTGTGTTGTATTTATAATATTTTCTAGACCTTGTGTTTTAATACTAAAACCTAGCATGTAATCAGTTGGATTTAATTCATAACGATATTCAATAAAGTTATTTGCTGAAGTTTTTAATTTCATGGAAAGCACTTGATTACTTCCATTATATGATAAAGAAGGCTCAAAATATAAATCTTGAGAATTTAATAATCTATTTTCTGATGAAAATTGAAGATTTAAAGAGGAATTTCCATCTTTAATTAAAAAAACTGGAGTACCATCGTATATGGTCTGATCTTTCAATTCTGCCTCAACTATATATCCCCCCTTATTACTGACTGTTAATTTTAAAACTTCGTTTTCAATAATTGTAGTTGCGTTTTTTGCAGAGGGTAGTGTACCAGAATAGGCGAAAGAACCTAGTATATTTTGAAGCTTAGCAATCCCGATTGAATCACTAGTTTTATTAAAACCAATCTGATTACTTGCATTTTCTAGAGTAATATCTTTCTGATTTTTAACTTCAGAGGTTTTTTTATCATCTTCTAATTGTTCAGATTTTTCTTTGGCTAGTTTCTGAGCCTCTAACTCTTCGGGAGTTGGTTGATTCT
>JAAEPP010000596.1 GCA_024232495.1 Flavobacteriaceae bacterium | reverse complement strand
GAATAAGCTTTCTTAACATATCCTTTTTGAATCAACAGTGCCTTTTCCCTTGTTCACAGAACTCAATGAAGAAAAATCTTCCTCAATATATCTTGAAATATTATTAAGAGACAAGGCCAGAATATGCCCAATAATTAAAACCTGCATGATCATGACCAGATTTGAACACGCAACCTTCTAGACTGGAGCCAGAGGCGCAAACATTCCGCTACAGAGTCTTTATAGTAGTGTCTCCCGATGAAATTTCGGAACTGCATTTGCACTAAAGTTAACTCAAAGACTCGTTTAGTATAGCCAAAGTACCTGGCATTGATGTTATCTTTAACGAAAAGACCAAAAGGCACATTAAGGAAGTGATATTAGAAACCTGTTTCAAAATGTAAACTTCACCAACAACGAGCAGGAATAAGATCTCTGAACATACCCTTCTTGACTAAACAGTGCCTTTTCCCATGTTAACAGAACTCAATGAAGAAAAATCGCCCCCAATATATCTTGAAATACTATTAAGAGAAATGGCCAGAATAAGCCACATAATAAAACCTGCATCACCCTGACGTGATTTGAACAGGCAAACTTCTGGACTGGAGCCAGACGCGCTATCATTGCGCCACAGAGCTGTTATATTTATCACACCAAGAAATTTCCAAACTGCATTTGCACAAACGTTAACTCAAAGACTCGGTTAGTGTAAACCAATCACCTGGCACAAGGTTTATCTTTAAAGAAAAGACCAAAAGGCACCATAAGAAAAGGATTTTGGAAACGTATTTTAAAATGTAAACTTCACCAACATCGAGCAGGTATAAGATTTCTGTACATATCCTTATTGACTAAACAGGGCCTTTTCTCTTTTTCACAGAACTCAATGAAGAAATCTCGTCCTCGATATATCTTGAGATATTTTTAAGACAAATGGCCATAATATGCCTTAAAAGAAAAAAACCACATGACCCTGACGGGATTTGAACAGGCAACCTTCTAAACTGGAGCTAGAGGCGCTACCATTGCAACACAGAG
>JAAEPP010000595.1 GCA_024232495.1 Flavobacteriaceae bacterium | reverse complement strand
GTTTTATCCACTTTATCCAATTTTATCCAGTTTTTATCCATTTTATCCAGTTTGACACCAGGAAATAGGAGAAATTTTATCCATCTTGACGACCCAGAGAAAGCCTTCTATTTTATCAAGGCGTAATGACCCCTTAACTTCAACACCAAACTTTCAATTTAAAACATGGGACAAATACCTACACTTTTATCTTTTAACATTTTCATTTAGGTATCCCAATTCAGGGACCTCACTCGAGACCCTTTTTAACAACTTACTCAGTCACTCAGAAAGTAAACCAACCAAATCTTAAAGCTAAATAAGTACCCTATGTACACGAAGGGGCGGTGAGCAGTGACCTCACCCCCAAACTCACTCCTTGAATGGGGCGCCCTTGCCGCGGCCCTGCGACCCGCGCACCGCCGACCCGAACCGGTCCGGCTGGATGCTGACGCGGCCGCTGGTGCGCCGCACCTGGAGATCCTCCCCGGCGGCCTCGGCCTCGGTGTTCACCAGCCTGGAGGAGAGACGGTCAGCTCTGGCAAAATCGACTCTCTACCTGGGGGAGGCCGAAGCCGCCTGGGTGAACCGCGAGCCCTGCTTGGGCCGAGCGCCGTAGTTCTCGTTCTCCTTCCCCCTTGAGCCGAACCCGGAGCCCTGTGCCGCCGGTCCCGAGGTGGACGGCCTGCCACCCCCCGAGCTGTTGTCCGGAGAGAGGGGCTTGAGTGGCGGAGTCTTGTTCTTCC
>JAAEPP010000594.1 GCA_024232495.1 Flavobacteriaceae bacterium | reverse complement strand
GGCGGGAGGGGGCCCTGACGTTGCCTGTGCGGTCCCCGAGGGCCCCTGAGCAGTCCCTGAGGCTCCCTGAGTAGCCCCTGAGGATCCCTGAGCGGCCCCTGAGGATCCCTGAGCGGCCCCTGAGGATCCCTGAGCAGTCCCTGAGGATCCCTGAGCGGCCCCTGAGGATCCCTGAGTGGTCCCTGAGGCCTCCTGAGCAGTCCCTGAGTTAGGAGTTAGGAGCTAGGAGTTAGGAGTTAGCTCTAAATGGACTACCTCGAGCACTTCGCTAATTGTTGACAACAACAAACACCAACAAACTTGTGACAAAGGCTCCTGTAGGCCCGACCCTAGGTCGGGCAAAAAAGCGATTTCCGTCCGTCTGTCCGTTCGTCCGTTAGTCACGCAACAATTTTTTCTCCATGACCGAGAGGCCGAAACGAACAAGTCTGAAAGCCAGACCACAGCGATGCGCTAGCAGCCTGAGGACCTGAGGACCTGAGCCACATGAGGACCTGAGGCACCTGATGGCCTAAGGACCTGAGGGCCGGAGCCACATGAGGCACCTGAGGGCCTGACCTG
>JAAEPP010000593.1 GCA_024232495.1 Flavobacteriaceae bacterium | reverse complement strand
CCATCAATAATTAGACTATTAATGAATTCATTATTAATTCCACTGCAACACCCTTTAAGATAAACAATGGCGTAAAACAAGGAGGTGTAATGAGCGCACCTCTTTTTGCTCTTTATATTGATCCATTACTGAAAAAGTTGAATAGTTCTAAGCAAGGATGCTACATTGGTCACTTAGCAGCAAATGCTTTTGGTTATGCTGATGATATAGTACTACTGACTCCTTCATGTGAAGCTCTAAAAAATCTTATAAAAATTTGTGAAAATTTTGCAGAAGAGTATAAACTAAATTTCAATCTCAAAAAATGTAAAATTCTAGTTTACTCGACAATAAAACTTGATACAGGTAATATAGATATAAAAATAGCTGGCCATAAAATTGAAATAGTTAAATCTGAAAAGCATTTAGGGCACACATTTCAGACTGCACATAATATTATTAACCTAGAAAATGTAATTAAAGATATAAGAATACGCACAAATGTTATTGTAAATAAATTTAGACCAGTTTCGTGGCAAGCAAAAGTTACTCTATTTCAAAGTCAATGCTCCTCATTATATGGATGCCATCTGTGGAGACTAGATGATCCATCTGTTGATAATCTATGTACCACTTGGAAAGTTTGCAGTCGTAAAATACTAGGTTTAAGTACACAAACACGATCATATATGTTAAATCAAATCATGGGCACTCTGCCAATTAAAGATGTCATTATGAGTAGAATTCTAAATTTCTTTGTAAGTGGTTTAAATCATGATAACACTATTATTTCAGACTTCTTTAAAAATACACTTGTTTCAAACTCATCATATATGTTAACTAATATAAATGCTATCCTTACAAAATTCAATATCAATTATTATGACCTTTTTAATTTACAAAAACCTCAAGTCAAAAATATAATTAAAAAATATAATGATGAATTAGATTGGAGAAGCAAACTTGTTAAAGAATTATTATGTATGAGAGAATACCAATGTTACAGCAATCTTAATCTAGAAGAAATAAATGAAACTTTGCACTATGTATCTACTTACAGATAAGTTTTTAATCATTTAAATTTATACTATTTTATATTGTAATACCATTATATTGTAAAAATATTTGTTATTTTACTCTGTAAAATGTAGTATTTTAGAAAAATTGTAAGCAGTATTGTAATACTTATTGTTCACGAATAAAAATCATGTATTTATTTGTAAAAATAATCTAAATATATATATTTTTTTTATGTTTACAGTTATCTACTTTTGCGTTATAAGAATTTCCTATGATTGATTTTTT
>JAAEPP010000592.1 GCA_024232495.1 Flavobacteriaceae bacterium | reverse complement strand
GTGATCGTTGCAAAGATGTTGCGATAATGGGAAGGGTCCCGTCCCCCCCCTGTCCCCCGCCGGTTTTTTTATTTGCTACACTTTGGTCAAGAAAAACGCTGATTTGGTTGAATACTTTTTTACAGAAATGTTGAAAGACATCTTGAAGAATGTTTACGTGATGAGATAACATGGATTAAATTGAGCTAAAACAGTCACATTATTTTGATTGTCAATTCTATTACAAATATTATTAAAATGGATTCAATCCGTTTGCATTCGGTCAAGCATTCGCTAAGGTAAAACTTTCTCGAATGGGCTTGATACAATTCTTGCAAACGTGGTTTTCCAAAATGTGGAAAACCGACATCGCAGAGTATTGTTCAAAATTTTCTTCAATCGCCATGATCGCGTTCTTTCGAAGCGCTCGTTGCAGCGGTTGTCTCAATTTTCCCTCCGTGTCATCCAAAAGACTCGACATCTTGGTATCGTCACAAATCACCACAATCACGCACGCCTTTCCGAGATTCTCAAATGTGCTCTTCTTGAAGCCCGTCAACACGCCAAGATCTGCAGGACCAAGCTCGTCATATGGCAGCTTTTTCTTCTTTATGGACAGTGGTATTTTGTTCGAAGGTTCTATTCACGCTGGACATTATACATTATTGGTAAGATCGAAAGATGATAATAATTTTCGACGATTTAATGTCGATAGCGTTTTTGATATACGAAAAAGAAACGCTTTGAATGCACTGAAACATAATCGTTTTGGTTTCCCACACGGTGTAATTTACATCAGAGAAGGCTGAAAGCAAATTTCTTAAATTTAATAGTATATTGAAATAATAATAAATAATGATAATAAATTAACAATAATAAATTAATAATAATAATAAATGATAATGATAGTAAATTAGTATATGTAAACTTACATCATTATTTTAAATAATCACAATCTTAAATTTAGTAATATTAGTTCACAAATTGAAATCACACATCTCTGCAAAAAAGTATTCAACCAAATAAGCGTTTTTCTTTACCAAATTGTAGCAAATAAAAAACCCAGGGGGGACCGGGGGGGGACGGGAGGGGTAAATCATGTGATTTGAAAATATTTGAAAAAACCGGGG
>JAAEPP010000591.1 GCA_024232495.1 Flavobacteriaceae bacterium | reverse complement strand
TTCATGTAATTACAGTTTGCTTGCTAAAATTAGCGCGTTGTATAAATTTACTGTTTTTCCAGATTTAGAGATAGTAGTAAACGGTCGCATATTAGATTCATCTCCACCAACGATTACTGAGGCAGAAACACTTAATCCACTGTCCATTAGCACTCGTTTTACTTGTTTAGCGGATAGTTTTGGATAACAAGAGCGAACCATGGCTGCTACTCCCGCAACGTTTGGTGATGCCATTGATGTTCCTTGTAAATACTCATAAGTATCTAGTGGAGTTGTCGACCAAATCTTTACACCAGGAGAAAATAAATCAACATTTGCTACTCCATAATTTGAAAAAGTAGCAACCATCTCTTTTCCATACTTATAATTTAAAGCCCCAATTGTGATAAAATTATCACTTATTTCTTCACCTTTTACTATTTCGTCGTTGGGGTAACTCACTACAACATCTAAATCGTTTGCATCGTTTCCTGCTGCATTGACGATCAATACATCTTTTTTTGCAGCATATTTAATAGCATCCCAAACCCACTCTGGGTTTTGTGAAAACGCTTTACCAAAACTAGTGTTGATTACCTTTGCTCCATTATCAGCAGCATAACGGATTGCCAACGCCACATCTTTATCATACTCATCTCCATCCGGTACAGCTCTTAATGCCATAATTTCAACATTTTGAGCCACTCCATCCATTCCAATATTATTACCTCTTTGTGCTGCAATAATTCCAGCTACGTGAGTTCCGTGTTTTGCATCTTCTTTTTTTGGATCTGGCCCATCAACATCATTATTACCATAAACGTTATCGTTAATATCGTAAGGATTGTCCTTTAGAACAGCTCTAAAATCGGTATCCATTGTGAAGTGATTTTCTAATCGGCCCTGAAAGTACTGAACCCCTCCATTAAGACGTTCTTTAAATTCCGGAATAGTACCTCCATAAGAAAGCATTTGAGAAAGAATACCAATGTTTTTTTGATCTTCTCCTGTCGGATCTGAAATAGCAGCTAAATCCTCAGCGTTGTAATCCTCTTTTCCTACTTTTTTTGAAATAGCATCATGGGATACCGTTACTTGATTAAGCATCTGGCTATACCTATCAAAGTTCGCTTTTATTTCTTTGTGCTCTCTATTATACTCTGATTTTGCACTCTCGTAAAGGTCAAAAATATCTTTTTCGCTTTCCTCAATATCAGCGCTGCTTTTTCCATCAAAAACAGCATTATATCTTTTTATAATACGAACAAATTCAAGATTTTCACCAACAATATCACCTAAAAAGTTCCATCCATGAACGTCATCTATATATCCGTTTTTATCGTCGTCAATACCGTTGTTTGGAATTTCGTTCGTATTCGTCCAAATTACGTTTTTTAAATCCTCATGCTCAATATCAACTCCACTATCAATTACAGCAACGATTACTTTTGTTCCTTTAAGATTTGGAATTAATTCCGCATAAGCTCTATCAACACTCATGCCAGGTATGGTATCAGAGGCTAAATCAGTGTAGCTCCAACTTTTAAGTTGGGCATCTTCAATTTTAGTTGTTTTAGCTGTTTTTTCGTTTGTATTTTTCAAAAGAGCCGCATTAATAGGCCTTACAGTACTTCCACAACTTGTTAATAATATAGTTGTTGTAGCTGCGAATAAAAGTGGTTTTAATATTTTCATTGTTATTTAATTAAAAAATTCGTTAATCGTAAAACACTCGTCGAGACGAACTCCTCTGTCGGTATGTTTTACAGTAATAATTGGATTATGAGCATCATGCTCTAGAAATAAATAGTAATTATTATTTGCTGCCAAATTTAGAAATTTTTCTTTTTCTGGCATAGTTAATAAAGGTCTTGTGTCATATCCCATTACAAAAGGCAGGGGTAAATGTCCTGCGGTTGGCAATAAATCTGCCATAAAGACCACCTTTTTTCCTTTATAATTAATATGTGGAATCATTTGTTTCTCGGTATGACCGTCTGCAAAAAAAATATCAAAATTCATTTTTTTTGACTCTAAAAAATCACCATCATAGCTCTCAACAAAATTTAATTGCCCGCTTTCTTGTATCGGTATTATATTTTCGACTAGAAAAGATGCTTTTTCTCGACGATTTGGTTTTGTAGCCCAATCCCAGTGATTGGTATTACTCCAATAAGTTGCGTTTTTAAAGGAAGGTTCATAACCTGTTTTATTTTTATTCCACTGTATGGCACCACCACAATGATCAAAATGGAGGTGAGACAAAAACACATCTGTAATATCATCTTTATGGAAACCTTTGTTGTTTAATGAAGACTCTAACTTATGCTCTCCCCAGGGATAGTAATATCCAAAAAACTTATCACTTTGTTTATTACCCATACCCGTATCTATTAAGGTAAGCCTCTTGCCATCCTCAATTAATAGACAGCGAGCAGCAATATCTATCATATTATTATTATCAGCTGGGTTCGTTTTAGACCAAATTGACTTAGGAACCACGCCAAACATAGCTCCGCCATCTAATTTAAAATTACCTGCTTCGATAGGGTGTAATTCCATAGGCAAACAAAGGTAATTAAACATATGAATTAGGACAAAAACTTAAGACATTATTAAGATTCAACAATAATTAGTATTTTTCGAAAAAATTAGTATTAATGATTGAATTAGGCGGAATCATAATTTTAGGAATTTTAGCTCAATGGTTTGCATGGAAATTGAAGATTCCAGCAATATTACCCTTATTGTTAATAGGTTTGCTAGTAGGTCCAATCTCAGCTGAATTTTTATCATCTGATGGAACAAAATGGATTGAACCAATTTGGAACGGAGAAGAAGGATTGTTCGCAGGTAAAAACTTATACTATTTTATTTCTCTTTCAATTAGTATTATTCTTTTTGAAGGAGGTTTAACTCTAAAATTTAAAGAAATAAAAAATGTAGGTCCCCTTGTAATTACCAAACTTATTACCTTAGGATCTTTAGTAACATTTTTTGGTGCTGCTGTTGGTGCTCATTTTATATTTTCTTTGAGCTGGGAGATGTCTTTTTTGTTTTCTTCATTAATAATAGTTACCGGTCCCACTGTGATTACACCGATACTAAGAAACATACCATTAAGAAAAGATATTTCCGCTATTCTAAAATGGGAAGGTATTTTAATAGACCCAATTGGAGCTTTGGTCGCGGTACTGGTTTTTGAGTTTATAAGTGTTGGTGCAGGCCAAGAGTATACTAAAACCGCATTGGTTGAGTTTGGTAAAATTGTTTTATTTGGTTCCACTTTTGGATTTACTTTTGCACACGCATTAAATTTTACCATAAACAAAAAATGGATTCCACATTATTTGTTAAACGTAGTTTCTTTAGCTAGTGTTTTAGGGGTGTTTATTTTGTCGGATACCTTTGCCCACGAGTCTGGTCTTCTGGCGGTAGTTATCATGGGTATGGTACTTGGAAATTCTAAGTCTAGTTATTTAAAGGATCTATTATACTTTAAAGAATCTCTAAGCGTCCTTTTAATATCAATATTATTCATATTGCTTTCTGCAAACATAAACTTTAAAGATTTGATGCTCATTTATAACTGGGAAACTATAATTTTATTTGCCGTTGTTGTTTTTATTATTCGTCCCGCAGCAGTACTTTTAAGTACTTATAATTCTACGCTATCATTAAAAGAGAAAATATTTATTAGTTGGGTTGGTCCTAGAGGAATTGTTGCTGCAGGAATCGCATCATTGTTTGGCATCACACTAGTTAATAAAGGCGTGAAAGATTCTGAGTTTATTACTCCGCTGGTTTTTATGATAGTAATGGGAACTGTTTTGTTAAATGCAACAACAGCAAGATTTATCGCCAAATCTCTTGGGGTTTTCTTAAAAAAATCTAACGGAATATTAATTATTGGAGCGTCTGAAGTTTCGCAACTAATCGCAAGATACCTTAAAGATAATAATCGTCACGTAGTCTTAATAGATTCTAACCAAACGAATATAGCAAACGCCCTAAATCTAGGTTTAGACGCTTTGACGTTTGATATATATTCAGACACATTAAAAGATAATATTGAATTAAACGATATCGGCTACTTAATGGCCTTGACAGGAAGCGCCGATATTAATAAAATTGCTATCGAAAAATTTAAAGATGATTTTGGAGAAAATGGATCTTTTCGTCTGATAACTAGTGAAGAAAAAAGCGATCCAACTAATAATCCAAAAGAAGGCTTGTTTTCTCATACCGATGATTTTGCACTTTTAACAAATGCCGCTAAAACATATCCCCTAATTAATGAGGTAAAAGTAAATGACCACCAACACTTTAAACTTCTTATCAATCAAATTATTAAGGATAAAAATATGATTCCACTATTTTTAAAAACCAAAAAAGGGGATCTTACCATTATTTCATCTCACAGTTTAGAGAATCAAAAGACTGAAAAAGACTTTACATTGGTATACTTAGGAAACCCCGTGTTATTAAAAAAATAATAGTTTTACAACAATAAAAAGAAACTCTTATTAAGAATATTCGGGTTACAATTCTTCAGGAGCCAGCTCTAAATACAAGCCCTCTAACTCTTTCGTTAGGGATATTTGACAACCCAACCTACTATTCTCTTTAACATTAAACGCTTCAGATAACATAGCTTCTTCTTCTTCTCCTTTTTCAGGAATAGTGTGTTTAGAATGAACATAGCATTGACAAGAGGCACACATAGCCATGCCACCACAAACCCCAATAGTACCCTCTGGAGCTAACTCATAAGACCGCACAATTTCCATAATATTCATAGCCATATCTGTTGGTGCTAAAATTTTATGAATATGCCCATCTCGATCCTTTATAGTGATGTTAATATCTGACATAATTAATCATTATGATTGAGCGACTGAATGACGGGTTTTTTGGCTTCCTTTCTAGTGCCGTCAAAACCATCAATACCACTTACTGTAGTGTATCTAAAAATATTTTTTTTACCAGGGTTTATTATTTTAAACGCAGATTGACACATTAATGTTGCTTCGTGAAATCCACACAAAATAAGTTTTAATTTTCCAGGATAGGTATTGATATCGCCAATTGCAAATATACCAGGAACGTTTGTTTGATAATCAAAGGTATCTACCTTAATAGCATTTTTTTCAATTTCTAATCCCCAATCAGCAATAGGTCCAAGTCTTGGCGATAAACCAAAAAGTGGAATAAAGTGATCTAAGTCAATATTGGTGTCGACTTTATTTTTTGTGATGACAATTCTCTCTAATTTTTCTTTTCCAATAAGTTGAGTAATCTCAGCTGGAGTAATGATATTTATTTTTTTTTGTTTTTTTAATTCTCTCGCTTTCTCAAGAGAATCTAAAGCCCCTCTAAATTCATTTCTTCGATGAACAAGTGTAACTTCTTTTGCAATATCCGCCAAATAAATACTCCAATCAAGAGCTGAATCACCCCCCCCGGCAATAACAATACGCTTGTTTTTATACAAAGCAGGATCCTTAATAATATATTCCACCCCTTTACCCTCGTAAAAATTTAAGTTGTCCAAACCGGGCTTTCTAGGCTCAAAACTTCCTAAACCTCCAGCAATAGCAATCACGGGTGCTTGATGTTTTGTTCCGCTACTTGTTACAACCACAAACATTCCGTTTTCATCTTTGGAAATTTTTTCTGCACGTTCTCCAAGAGTAAATCCAGGCTCAAATTGCTTACATTGTTCCAATAAGTTATTGGTTAGATCTCCAGCAAGAATTTCTGGAAAACCAGGAATGTCATAGATGGGTTTTTTTGGATAAATTTCGGAACACTGTCCTCCAGCTTGAGGAAGCGCGTCTATAAGGTGGCATTTAAGCTTTAGTAAACCTGCTTCAAACACTGTAAACAAACCTGTTGGTCCAGCTCCAATGATTAAGATATCCGTTTTTATCATGTTAATGTTTTTTCAAAATTGAAACCGCAAAATTACAAACCTTTTATCTTTTTTCTTGATTTTGAAGGTTTTTTCTAATAGAAGTAAACTTATTTAAAGTCAAAAATATTGAGTTTTTTAATTACCAGGAGTATTTTATAATAATTTTATGAAAATACATCCTTAATAATACGGAGATAAATTTTAGTTTTGTTTTTTAAAAATTGAGTTGTGGCTATTAAAATTACAGATGAGTGTATTAATTGTGATGCTTGTGTTGCAGAATGTCCAAATAATGCAATTTATGAACCAGATCAGGAGTGGTCTTTTTCAGACGAAACAATTTTAACAGGATTAATCACTTTGCCTGATGGTTCTAAGGCAGATGCTGAGGCACAAAATGAACCGGGTTCTGACGAATTTTATTATATTGTGACCGATAAATGTACAGAATGCAAAGGTTTTCATGAAGAGCCTCAATGTGCAGCTGTTTGTCCTGTTGATTGCTGTGTGCCTGATGAAAAAAATATAGAATCAGAAGCCGTCTTGCTCAGCAAAAAAACTTGGATGCACGGAGAGTAAATCCCTTTCTCACTTTAATCATTTAACTTAAGTACCGCCATAAAAGCTTCCTGAGGTATTTCTACATTTCCTACCTGACGCATTCGTTTTTTTCCTTTTTTCTGTTTTTCAAGTAGTTTACGCTTACGAGAAATATCACCACCATAACATTTTGCAGTAACATCCTTACGGAGTGCTTTTACTGTTTCTCTTGAAATAATTTTTGCTCCAATTGCTGCTTGAATTGGAATATCAAATTGTTGTCTTGGGATTAGTTGGCGTAGCTTTTCACACATTTTTTTCCCTACATCATAAGCATTATCTTGATGTAGTAAAGCAGATAAAGCGTCTACCGGATTACCATTTAATAACACATCCACCTTTACTAATTTAGAAACTCGCATTCCTATTGGATGATAATCAAAAGAAGCATATCCTTTTGATACAGTCTTTAAACGATCATAAAAATCGAAAACAATTTCAGCTAGAGGCATATCAAAAGATAACTCAACCCTTTCAGGAGTTAAATAGGTTTGATTGGTAATCTGCCCGCGTTTGCCAATACATAGCGACATAACTGGGCCAACAAAATCCGATTTTGTGATAATTGAAGCTTTTATATAAGGCTCTTCAACCCTGTTTAAACTGGATGGTTCCGGTAAATCGGAAGGATTATTTACCAACAGTATTTCGTCAGGTTCTTTATTGGTATAAGCATAATAAGAAACGTTAGGAACAGTTGTAATTACTGTCATTCCGAATTCTCGCTCTAAACGCTCTTGAATAATCTCTAGATGAAGCATTCCTAAAAAGCCACAGCGAAAACCAAAACCAAGCGCAGCTGAACTCTCTGGCTGAAAAACCAAGGAAGCATCGTTAAGTTGAAGCTTTTCCATGGAATTTCTTAACTCCTCGTAATCATCTGTATCTACAGGATAGATCCCCGCAAACACCATTGGTTTAACATCTTCGAAACCATCAATACTATTTTTAGTTGGATTTTTAAAATCGGTAATAGTATCACCTACTTTTACTTCTTTAGCTTCTTTAATCCCTGTGATTAAGTAACCCACATCTCCAGCTTTTACGCTGCTTTTTATTTCTTGTTTTAATTTAAGAGCCCCAACCTCATCGGCATAATAGTCATTATTGGTTGCCATAAATTTAATATGCTGGCCCTTTTTAATTTCTCCGTTCAATATCCTGAAATAGGTTTCAACCCCCCTAAAAGGATTGTAAACAGAGTCAAATATTAGAGCTTGTAATGGCTCGTTTACATCTCCTTGTGGAGCTGGTATTCTTTCAATAATAGCCTCTAAGATAGCCTCAATACCAATACCTGTTTTAGCACTTGCTGGAATTACTTCTTCTGCATCACAACCCAAGAGTCCAACTATATCATCAGTTACCACTTCTGGATTTGCAGATGGTAAATCAACTTTGTTTAACACAGGGATAATTTCTAGATCATTCTCAAGCGCTAAATACAAATTAGATATCGTTTGAGCCTGAATACTTTGAGCAGCATCAACTACCAACAAGGCTCCTTCGCAAGCCGCAATTGACCTGGAAACCTCGTAAGAAAAGTCGACATGCCCAGGAGTATCTATTAAATTTAAAACATACGTCTCTCCTTTATAAGCGTATTCCATTTGTATAGCGTGACTTTTAATGGTAATACCCCGTTCTCGCTCCAAATCCATACTGTCCAACAATTGGTTTTGTTTTTCGCGTGCAGTAACTGCTCCAGTGCTGTCCAAAAGACGATCAGCTAGGGTACTTTTACCATGATCAATATGGGCAATAATGCAAAAATTACGTATGTTTTTCATAAAAAAATACTACTCTTATTGAGTTTGCAAATATAGAATAAAAGGAACCAATTTACAGTGCTTAATTAAAAACCGTTTTAAAAAACTAATTAAGATGATTGTCAATACGATAATTACAAAAAACTAGCTTATGCGGATTATTAAAATTTAAATAATTACTCTTAAGCACAGACGTATACAGATAGCCATTAATTTACTTATTTTTGCAAACATATGGTAAAAATAGACACTATAGAACTAGGAGATTTTCCGCTGTTACTCGCTCCTATGGAAGATGTAAGCGATCCTCCATTCCGAGCATTATGCAAAGAACAAGGTGCCGATGTGGTTTATACGGAGTTTATATCGTCTGAGGGTTTGATTCGCGACGCTGCAAAAAGTGTTATGAAACTCGATATTTATGAAAAAGAACGACCTGTTGGAATTCAAATCTTTGGCGCAAATTTAGAGTCAATGCTCCGAAGTATCGAAATAGTGGAAGCTTCGAATCCAGATATTATTGATATTAACTTTGGTTGTCCGGTAAAAAAAGTTGTTTCTAAAGGAGCGGGTGCTGGAATATTAAAAGATATTGATTTAATGGTTTCTTTAACTAAAGCAATGGTTGAACACACTTCTTTGCCAATAACAGTTAAAACGCGTTTGGGTTGGGATGAAGAAACTATAAAAATTGTAGAGGTAGCCGAAAGATTACAAGATGTAGGCTGCAAAGCGATAGCTATTCACGGAAGAACAAGAAAACAAATGTATAAGGGAGCCGCTGATTGGGCTCCTATTGCAGCGGTAAAAAACAATCCGAGAATGCACATACCCGTTTTCGGAAATGGCGATGTTAATACTCCAGAACGTGCCAAAGAAATGAGAGATTCATTTGGTCTTGACGGCGCAATGATTGGTAGAGCGAGTATTGGCAACCCTTGGTTTTTTAGAGAGGTACAACATTATTTAAAAACAGGTAAAAAACTATTAAATCCTTCGATGTCCGAACGTATCGAAGCTGCAAGAAGACATTTACAAATGGCGATTGATTGGAAAGGCGAAAAATTAGGTGTTTTTGAAACAAGAAGGCATTACACAAATTATTTTAGAGGAATACCTCATTTTAAGGAATATAGAATGAAAATGGTCACTAGTGATGATTCCATTGATGTTTTTAATGTAATTGACGAAGTAGCTTTAAAGTTTAAGGACTATCAGTTTGACTAAGCAATTAGCTTTTTTGTAACTCGAGTTGCTGCAATTTTTGAAGCCATACCACCCAAAAAAAGGATCGTTACCAACACAATTACGACATTTATAAATTCAAGTTTTACCGGATAAGGCATGTTTGGAGCTATAGATACAAAACCAAATTTTTGTTGAAAAAAGATTACTGCTATTCCAAAGAAAAGACCCACCAATAAGCCTGTAGACGTCATTAATAATCCATTGTAAAAAAATATTCTTCTAACTTCTTTTAGCGTTAGCCCCAATGAAACCAGTGTTTTAATATTATTTCGTTTATCGATAATGATCATTATTATCGTTCCAGTGATATTAAATATGGCAATTGCAGCGATTAAACTTACAAATATGTAAACAAATAAATTTTCGATATTTAACATTTTATATAAACCGTCGTTCTGCTGAATTCTATTTTTAACAGTAACACTATTATTGAAAATTGATTTAATCTCTGATCGCACAAAATCTTCGTTGGCATTCGAAGAAAGCTTGATTTCTATCGATGTTACCTCATTTTTTTTCAAAGCCAATAAAGACCCAGCATACTCAATATCAGAGAAAATATATTCGCTATCCAACTCTTCATTTACACTGTATATACCTGATGCAACAGCTTTTCTTTTGGTAAAAGCATCCGAGGGATTTAAAATTTGTCCGGTTCCGGGTTTAGGAACATAAATTTCAAGTAAATTACCATAGTCTAAGACTCCCAAAGAAAGTTTCTGCGAAATTCCCAAACCAACGACAACTTCGTCGCGATTAGGAACCAACCAATCGTTTAAAAACAAAATACTATCAATAGGGATTACATTTTTAAAATTTTGGTCTACCCCTTTAATTTTAGCTACATGATTTTTACCTCGATATTGAATAAAAATTCTTTCCTCTATTGTTTTTGTGTAAGCTTCTACTCCTTTAATTTCTGACAGTCTATTTTCCAAATCCTCTGGAAATAAGATGGTTTTACCTTGGTAAGAGTAAACTTTTAGATCAGCATCAAACATATTGGTAAACTGAAGGCTAAACTCTCTTAGACCAGAAAACCCAGAAAGAACAATAAACAAAGCAATAGATCCAACCGCAGCAGCAGTAACTGCAATTCTAGCAATAATGTTAATCGCATTTTTGCTGCTTTTTGAAAATAAATATCGCTTCGCAATGTAGAAAGGAAAATTCAATTATATTTTTTTTCGTTTGTCCAGTAAATTAGTGTCTATAATGGGGTTTTCTTTTCCTTGAACCGCATCCTCTAGCTTGTTGATGTACTCTAAAGAATCATCATTATAGAAAGCCAAATCAGGCATTTTACGTAATTGATGTTTCGTTTTTTGTGCTATTTGATGCTTGATTTTTGGCTTTAACTCGTTCAGTTCCTTTACAATATCGTCTGATTTTTCTGCCGGAAAAACACTGGTATACACTTTTGACAAGGACAAATCTGTTGTAACGGTCACTTTGGTCACCGAAATAATAATACCTAACTGACCAGATTCGTGTAACATTTTTTGTAATACGACTGCCAGATCGTTTTGTAAAACACCCGCAATCTTCTTTTGTCTATTCGTTTCATTCATCCTGCAAAAATACCACAATTAAAAAAAAGAAACTTTAATTAAGTAAACAGAAGCTATGTATGGCAATTAGAATTCTTATTTTTGTTTAATAATAGATAAGGAATCATGAAAAAAATAGAACATATTGGGATCGCAGTAAGGAGCCTTAAAGATTCAAATAAAGTTTATGAAAGCTTGTTGGGAAGCCCTCCCTATAAAATGGAGGAAGTAAAAAGCGAAGGAGTTCGTACTTCTTTTTTTAAGATTGGCGAAAGTAAAGTAGAGCTTTTAGAGGCGAGTAATCCAGAAAGCACTATTTCAAAATTTATAGATAAAAGAGGAGAAGGCATGCACCACATTGCTTTTTTAGTTGATGATATTAAATCCGAGATTTTAAGATTAAAAAGAGAAGGTTTTGTCGTATTGAATGAAACGCCAAAAAAAGGAGCCGATAATAAATGGGTTGTTTTTTTGCACCCAAAAACCACAAGTGGGGTTTTGATTGAATTATGCCAAGAGATAAAATAATAAAAAAATAGCTTGCCAAATATATAAAGAGTTATAAATTTGCAAAACAAAGTCGGTCCCATAGCTCAGCTGGTTAGAGCACCTGACTCATAATCAGGGGGTCCATGGTTCGAGCCCATGTGGGACCACAAAAAAGAGAAAGCCTTATAGAAATGTAAGGCTTTTTTATTGTTTTAAATATTTATAATTTTTTTGGCTATGTTTTTAATTCAAATCACTTACTAACACTTCCCACTCATTAAATTGTCCGCCATTATCAACTCCGCTTTCACCATATATAATATACATTTTACCATTAAGAATACACATTTGATGAATCGTTTCAAAACCACTTGTATTGTTCAAATTGGTGCTTAATTCTTGATAGGTGTTATCTAAAGTGTTATAAACACCTACAGTTGGATTGTTGGAGACAACTTCATTGTT
Source organism: Flavobacteriaceae bacterium (assembly GCA_024232495.1). Lineage (GTDB taxonomy): Bacteria > Bacteroidota > Bacteroidia > Flavobacteriales > Flavobacteriaceae > Marifrigoribacter. The sequence goes on along the minus strand of JAAEPP010000591.1, from coordinate 1,004 downwards.
TTCGTCTTTAGTATAAATTTGACCAGCTACATAAATTAAATTTTGAAATTTTTCAACAAAGGCAATATCAATGGCTTGTTCTATTTGAAAAGTTTCGACATTTAAAGGATTATTTGTGTTTATTTTATATGCTGTCGTTGAAGATGGTGATGCGGAAGGCGGATATGTAATCGTACCGCCAAACACGTATAAATTATCATTTACTATTGTTCCATCGGCACCAAATTTAAACTCTGGTAACGATGAAAAGTCTGATAGTGAGTTAGTTTCAATATTCCAACTGAATATTTTTTCAGCTTCAATATTATTTAAATCTCCACCAATTATATACACATTGTCATTTAGTGTTGTTGTACCAAATCTAGTTAGCGTTTTCCCGTGAGAAACACTTGTTGGATCACCTCCGCTTAAATCCAATGTGTATGCAGTTATATATTGTCCGCCAATTACTAGTAGCTGACTTTCTATTACATGTATGCGTTTTGTTGCATAATCACCTGAATCAAATAGAGTTTCTGTAATGTTACTCGTATCTAAATTAAATTTTAAAATTCTATCAGAGTAGCCTAACTCATCCTCTCTGGTAGCAATAAAAATACTATTATCTGCAAAAGAACCAGTCATTCCTGCTCTCGCAATTCCGCTTATAGCATTACTTTCGAAAGTAAATGCAGTAGAAAAACTTAGTCCTGATTGAGGGATGGCGGTCATAAAACTAACTTCGTTACCATAAAACTCACCAAAAACATTTGTTAAAAAAGTTCTTGTATAATAAGTAGTATTTGGCTCAAGGTTTTCTAAACTGGTATTTATGTTGGTACCATTTACATTTAACTTATTATTCGCTGTAGTAGGCTGTGTAGTAGTTGCATATACAAACCCTTGCTCTGTGTTATTTGGGTTGTCACAATTCTCAGAAACAATATTTATCACTCCATTCAAAGTGGCTGTTGTTTCTGTTACATTAGTAGCTGCATCTGTAACTAGCGTTGGACTGTAAACAC
>JAAEPP010000590.1 GCA_024232495.1 Flavobacteriaceae bacterium | reverse complement strand
TGTGTGATAATTGAAATGTGTGATAATTGAAATGTGTGATAATTGAAATGTGTGATAATTGAAATGTGTGATAATTGAAATGTGTGATAATTGAAATGTGTGATAATTGAAATGTGTGATAATTGAAATGTGTGATAATTGTGATGTGTGATAATATATAATTAATTATGCATACAAAATGCGAAACAACGACTATACACGTTTGGGGATAACGAAAAGAGCAAAAGAGCAAAATATTGAAATGTGTGATAATTGTGATGTGCGATAATTGTGATGTGTGATAATTGTGATGTGTGATAATTGTGATGTGTGATAATTGTGATGTGTGATAATTGTGATGTGCGATAATTGTGATGTGCGATATATATTATCTTTAATATTGCAAAAACTATGTGCAACACCGATTATCACTTAAGGGATAATGAAAAGAGCAAAAGAGCAAAAGAGCAAAATATTGATATGTGTGATAATTGTGATGTGTGATAATTGTGATGTGCAATAATTGTGATGTGCGATAATTGTGATGTGTGATAATTGTGATGTGTGATAATATATATTAAGGGATAATGAAAAGAGCAAGAGAGCAAAATATTGTAATATGTGATAATTGTGATG
>JAAEPP010000589.1 GCA_024232495.1 Flavobacteriaceae bacterium | reverse complement strand
TATGCATTAACACCAGAGATTGGATCAGAATTCTGGCCACCTTCTAGTCAAATTGAAGAAATTGCAAAAGATATGATGTACCTGAACATAACTGCTGCTAAAATGGTCAATAATTATGCGGTAGTAAAAAATAATTCTTCTCAATATCTAGGAGAAAATTTAACAGTTGAACAAAATTTTAATTTAAAAAATTTAGGCATCAACGGTTCCGGCAATTTTACGGTGAGTATAAACCCTATATCATCCAATATAATTTCTGTTGAGAATCCAATTTCTTTCTCAAATCTAGAGTTTTTGGAAGAAATTAATGAATCTATTTCTTATGACCTAAACAGCGATACTGAACCTGGTGACCTCGTTACTTTTGAAGTATTGGTTAATAATGGAAATTTTGATCAAACAATTACATTAAACAAAATATACGGTAATTTAATTCCTGTTTTTATTGATAACGGTAATAGTGTTACCGATAATTATGTTAACGATGGTTGGGCAGTTACAGGTTCCACATTTGTATCGCCAACGACATCAATCACAGATTCTCCAACAGGCGATTATCAAACCAATCAAAATAAAAGTATTCGCCTTTCAGAAAATATAAATTTAATAAATGCCAGTGGTGCTAATGCAACCTTTTTTGCTAAATGGGAAATCGAAAATGATTGGGATTATGTACAATTTGAAGTTTCTACAGATAATGGAAATTCTTGGATTCCCCAATGTGGTTTATATACAAACGAAGGAAGCAGTAACGATGGCCAACCTACAGGAGAGCCCATTTATGACGGAGTCCAGAGTGATTGGATCCAAGAAGAAATTGATTTAAATGACTTTACAGGTGAGGAAATTAAAATTCGTTTTCAATTTGAATCTGATGGTGCTGTAGGAGCGGATGGGTTTTATTTTGATGACCTCACGATTAATATACTTGATGACGGAAGTTTAAATAATCCAACGGTAAATTTAGTTCCATTCAATATTTATCCAAATCCTGTAAATGACGAATTGTTTATTGATACGCCCTTACTTGATTATGAATTAAGTGTATTTAATATACATGGCCAATTGCTAGTTTCTGATGCTAATTGTTCTGCCTCACAAACTCTTAACTTTAGTGATTTTCCTTCTGGAATTTACTTGTTAAAAATAATTTCGCAAACTAAAGTTACCGTATTTAAAATTATAAAAAAGTAAAAAATATCTGATTCCCTATTTAAGTAGTAACTTTTAGTTAGTCCTTTTTATTTCAAAAATCTGAATAATTTTCATACTTTGCAGTTTATAATTAAACTTCATTTATATGAGCAGCATTAAGCGTCTTTTTGACTTTCCCTATTATCAGCTTGAAAATTATAATTTAGAAAAATCTTTAGTTTCTAAAAAGGAAGGAAAATGGATTGCCACATCTACTCAAGAATACATAGACAAAGCTAATGCAATAAGTAGAGGATTGATACAACTTGGAGTTCAACCTAATGACAAAGTTGCTATCATCTCCATGACCAACAGAACAGAATGGAATATTTGTGATATTGGTATTTTACAAACTGGAGCTCAGGACGTACCAATATATCCAACTATATCACAAGAGGATTACGCGTATATATTAAATCACAGTCAGAGTGTTTATTGCTTTGTTTCCTGCGAGTTTGTTTTAGAAAAAATAAATAATATTAAAGATCAAGTTCCAAGTTTAAAAGGAGTTTATTCATTCGATACTATAGCTGGATGTAATCATTGGGAAAAATTATTAGCACTAGGAAAAGACGAAAGCTACCAGGAAGAAGTAGAAAAGAGGAAAAATAATATTAAAGAGCTTGATTTAGCCACTATCATATACACTTCTGGTACAACAGGAAAACCTAAAGGTGTTATGCTATCCCACAAAAACATAGTTAGTAACGCTATTAATAGTACCCACAGAATTCCCTTTGAATTAGGAAAATCTAAAGCATTAAGTTTTTTACCAGTTTGTCATATCTATGAACGAATGCTCTTGTATATGTATCAATATTGTGGGGTAAGTATTCATTTTGCTGAATCATTGGAAACAATTAGCGATAATCTTCAAGAGATCAAGCCTCAAGTGATGACAGCCGTTCCTCGATTATTAGAAAAAATATATGATAAAATCTATGCAAAAGGAGCTGATTTAAAAGGAATTAAAAAGAAATTATTTTTTTGGGCCATTGAATTGGGATTAAATTATAAACCCTATGGAGAGAACGGATGGTGGTATGAATTTCAATTAAAAATTGCTAATAAATTAATTTTTAGTAAATGGAGAGCAGCACTTGGAGGTGAACTAGAAGTTGTAGCATCCGGTAGTGCAGCACTTCAAACTAGACTTGCAAAAGTTTTTAATGCTGCAGGAATTCCTATTATGGAAGGTTATGGCTTAACAGAAACTTCTCCTGTGGTCTCTGTAAACGACATGCGAAATAAACACTTTAGAATTGGTAGTGTTGGAAAGATCATTAAAGATACGGAAGTCAAAATAGCTTCTGACGGTGAAATTTTAGTTAAGGGACCTCAAGTTATGATGGGCTATTATAAAGACGAAGAATTGACCAATAAAGTTATTAAAAATGATTTTTTCCATACTGGTGATATAGGTGAAATAGATCAAGACGGTTTTTTGAAAATAACCGATAGAAAAAAAGAAATGTTTAAAACCAGTGGAGGAAAATATGTAGCACCACAAGTGGTTGAAAATGCAATGAAAGAATCATTTTTTATAGAACAAATTATGGTTATCGGAGATGGAGAAAAAATGCCGGCAGCTTTCATCCAGCTAAATTTTGATTTTGTGAAGGATTGGGCTAAAAGAAAGGGTTTTGAAATCGGAACTAATGCAGAAGAAATTATAAAAAATCCAAGATTACTTGATAGAATTCAGAAAGAAATTGATAATCATAATAAGCAATTTGGTAATTGGGAAAAAGTCAAAAAATTTGAATTAACCCCTGATATTTGGAGTATAGAATCAGGCCATCTTACTCCTACTATGAAATTAAAAAGAAAGGTCATTAAAGAAAAATACGTGTCGTTATACAACCGTATTTATGGTTATAATGGATAAGTTTTATAAAATTAAATATTATTGTAACTTTACTCTGTAATTAATTATTTCTTCCCCAATTACAGTTATCCCCTATTTTAAATTAATTAAGCTGGTTTTTTTTTAAAAACTAACTTTAATCATTTTTTAACGAATTCAATTATTTAACATTTGTTAAATAAAAAAGTATGCCGATAAAGAGTTATATAGCCTATCCTTTTGAAGGAAAAAAGGATGTTTTAATTGATGACCTCAATGAGATAAAACAATGTGAAGTTATTCCCTCTAAGAATAAAGAAATTGTGGTAGTTGTTACAGAGACTCCTTCCAATGAGGAAGATATCAAGTTAAAAGAATTAATAGATAATTTAGAGAGCCTAAAAATGATTTCGCTAGTATCTGGATTCAATACACCAAAAAATAATTAATATGCAAAATACTCTTCAAAATAAAATTCTGTCAAGCAGAAGAAGTTTTTTAAAAAAAATAGCTGCTTCAGCAGCAATGACCGCGGCAGCAAGTATGTTCCCGGGTATAGTATTTGCATCGGACCAAGTAGTAAAGACTACAAATGAAGCAGATTTAGATTGGAAAAAAGGGCCATGTCGTTTTTGTGGAGTGGGTTGTGGTATTTTAGTAGGTGTAGACAAAGGTAAAGCAGTAGCAGTAAAGGGTGACCCAAACTCTTCTGTTAATAAAGGATTACTTTGTGTAAAAGGGTATCATCAAATTATGTGTATTCAAGCTAAAGATAGATTAACACACGCTTTAGTTAAAAAAAATGGAGTCTATATTAAAACCCCCATAGACAAAGCTTTAGATATCGTTGCTAATAAAATGAAAACGACTATCGATACTCATGGTAAAGATTCGGTTGCCATGTACACTTCTGGACAATCTACTATTCCAGAGGGATACGTTGCTTCAAAACTAATGAAAGGTGCTATTGGAACTAATAATATTGATTGTAATGCTCGTTTATGTATGGCAAGTGCAGTAACAGGTTTTTTAACCACATTTGGTGCTGATGAACCTATGGGATGTTATGAAGATATAGATCAT
>JAAEPP010000588.1 GCA_024232495.1 Flavobacteriaceae bacterium | reverse complement strand
CTTCCAAATTCGTCCATCTTCTTGTAAAGAAAGGTATTGGAAACAGCAACCCGTACAGATCTAAGTCTTAAAATGGCTTCTCAGTGTAGCCTGCGAAAAAGAATTCAACTACAGAAATGCTATATACAAAGAAGGATTTATCTAGATTTTTGGCTTTTCTTTCTAAGGGCTTCTCAGGGCAGTTTTCAATTGCTTTCGCCAAAAGGCATCAAGTTGTGATAGCCACTACCTTGATTCCTCACCAACAGCTAAGGATTTAGGTGTCTTCTGAAACCTAGATAACAAGGAAAAGAAATGTATCTATTTACCAAATATAAATATATATATATAGCTTAAAACGAACTAGTCACAAAAAACATAGTTTATAGTTTAAAGTGAGAATTTCCACAGAAAAAGGCTTTATATATTCGGAACGCGTTTCATCCGTTCAAGCGGAATCTTCAGCCTAAATACAAATTCACTAAAATTCTACTGTATCAACTTTACAAGATTTTACAGATTTGACGTCATAAGACTTACAATCATTTGATATCGCATTGAGATAGTTTTGTAGTTGTTGTTGCTGCTGTTGCGCACTTAAAGATCTTACTTGTTGTTTGTCCTAGAATCTCGGTTGAGTTCTGGAGCAAATTTATTAATGAAATGTTGCTCCAATTCCTCGCGATAAATTCTGTCATTTCGATTAACAGAAAAAAAGGGTGTAATTGTGAAAGGGATGGGTTGGTTTATAGAGCAGTGTGCTATATGATGACTGACGTATAAATGTCGTAAACGTGGGTCTGAAATTTGCTGTTTGTGCACTCTTACTCTGGATCGTAAATCCGATGTTTCTCCGATATATTCTTTATCACAACCAGCACATTTGATCAAGTAAATTGTGTCTTTGATTGAGCAGTCCATTTTTGTTTTTATATTGAAAATTTCATCGGTATTTTTAAATTTAATGGTGCTTGTTTCTAAAAGTAGTGGGCATGTACCACAACGTTTATTTTGGCATTTGGTTACTTTGAAACTGTCCACATCATTAATGGGATTTGCTTGGTTTGCAATAAATTTTGCTCTTGTTAGCATTTGCTTAAGGTTTTTGGGCTGCCGTTTACTATTGATAAGCTTGTATTTTGCTAGAGCTTTTTTCATTTTCGGGCTGGCATCTAGTAATGAGATGGTTTCTTTTATTATTTTAAACATGTCTGGGTTTCTGGGGTTATGTGTAGAAACAAATGCGAGTGGCTCTTTAGCACTTTGTTTTTCTTTTGGGTGGCGTAGTTCTTCCAGGGGTATGTTTTTTGCCTTTTCTATACTATTTTCGATTAGCGACTTTGGGTATCCCTGCTTCAATAAAACGATTTTCAAATTACCAAGTTTGTCATCTCTTGATTTGTTCTCTTCCACTATAGTGCAAGTACGTCTTGCAAGATTAAAAGGGATGTTTCGTTTAGTATGGGGAGGATGGCAGGATTTGAAATGCACATATTGTTGGCTATCTGTCGGTTTTTGGTATAGGTCTGTCACTATTTTGTTGTTTTCAATTATGACTTTGATGTCTAAGAAACTTATACTATTTGTGCTTTCCTCCATCGTGAATTTGATACTTTTATGCAGTGTTTGCAAAATAGTAAGTAAATTTTTAGGTGTGTCAATATTGGTATCCCATATAATGAAGCAGTCGTCTAGATATCTACGCCATTTACCAATGAAATTTGTTCGTGTATTTATTCCATATTTTTCTGCAATTTTTTCGTATAATTTTATTTCTAAATAACCCATCACTAATGTTGCGTATGTTGGAGCAACTTTTGTGCCCATCGCTGTCCCTTGAAGTTGTAAAAAAGATTTACCGTCAAATTCAAATGTATTCCACTCCAGTACTATGCTTAAAGCTTTAATTATAAAGTTTTTTGATATATTTCTTTTTAATTCATTAGGGTAGTTGTCTACCCAGTAACTTATTGCCTCTTTTCCCAATTGATTATGTATGTTTGTGTACATGCTCACTACGTCGAACGTTAATAAAGTTTCCGAAGCTGTGACATTTCGCTGGATTTTGTCAAGGAAATCAATGTCGTCACGAACATAACTTTGTATGAAAGATAAATAAGGTTTTAAAATTAGATCTAAAAATTCGCTCAATTTGCTTGTTACACAAGCAGGACCTGCTATAATTGGTCTGAAACTTAAATCATGTGGCTGTGTGATTTCCAAATATTCGGATGTAGATGATTTTAACTTATGGTTTATTAATTTGCTTTTATGAACTTTTGGAAGCCCATAAAGTTGACTGGTTTTATAATTGGGGTTCGTTAAAAAACCGATTTCGTGCTTTGTTAATTCATCGGAATGTTCATTTGTTAACTTTTCGATGTTTTTGAATACTTTATTGTCAATATTTTGACCTAACAATTTGTATGTGTTTCCGTCGCTCAAAATTTCAAGCATTTTCGATAGATAGAAGTCAGCATCCATTACGACACATGCTCCACCTTTATCGCTTTGTTTGATTACGAGATCTTTATCATTATTTATCATTTGTAAACCATCCCATTCCTTTTTGTTTAAGTTGTTTGGTTTCTTTTTTATTTCCTCTGTTTTTTCTTCCAGAGGGTATTTTAACAGAAAATCAATATATGTATCTAAAATTATATCGCGATTTCTATTGGGTGAAAATTTGCTTTCGGGTTTGACAATGCTGTCATCTTTTGAATTTGGCTTGTCTGCAAAGAATTCTATTAGGCGCAATTTTCTACAAAACTTTCTCAAATCTGTGCGTAACTCGATTAGATTAGTTTTTGGCACAGGTGTGAACTTTAATCCGTATAATAATAAAACATGTTTACCGTATTCATTTAGTGTTTTACTAGTTGTGTTAATCACCTTGGGCTTGGCCATTACTTGATTGCAGCTACCCAAGGATGTTGTCTTCTCTTGTGTTAGTCTCTCGCCTGGTTCGGTGGTCGGCCTCTCGGTAAAAAAGAATCGCTGAAAGTTCTTGGTATGGTTGCTGGGAAGTTGTCAGTTATTTCTTCCGTAATTGAGTTTTGTCTTTCCATTTGATGTTGTTGGTCTAATTGGCGACTTTGATTTTTGTTCCTCATGTGGTTGTTATTTTTGTTGTTTCTTTTGGGCTTGGCTCTGTTACTTCCGTAATTCGGATTATAATTTCTTGTGGGTGGTCTTGGTCTTCTGAAATTGCTGGCAATGGCTGCTTCCACTGGTTTTTCTGAATTGTCGTTATTGAAGATAGTGTTGTTGCTTTCATTTGCACCATTCAGTTCTTGATTTTCGTACCAATTTTGTTTCTTTTCGAAGATGACTTCAGATTTTTCTTCTTCTTCATGACACTGCTCAGCCCATTTTGTTTTGTATTTTGTTCTTAGCTCGAGATTGTTCGGCAACTTTTCATCAATCATTTGGTGTACCTGTCGGTCGATTGCTTCATATTGGATTTTTCCATCATCTGATTTTATTTTCAAAATTTGGACTTCGCAGGTCATTTTATTTTTAGCCATTTCCAGACGAACTTGTTTTGATCCATCCGCCTCGCCGCGTATCTCTTTGGGTTTGAATTTCCTGGGGATCAATGTGGGTGTGCTGTCTTTCCATTTCGTATATATTTCACTCATCTTTTTATTCTTGAAGTATTTCCAAAATTCTACTTTTCGGGAGTTAAGGAAATGTTGCCAATTAGGAAATCTTTTCGTGCCTAAATCATCCCCATCATTATTACTGATTTCTTGAAGGATTGATACTTGAGATTGGCAAAACGATGTTAGTTGCTCTTTCAAATTATTACTTGTGCTTTGCAACGTTTCTGTTATTTTCTCATTGTTTACGTTGTTCTGCTCTTTCAGCACTTTGATGTCTTCCTTAAGATCGACCAGAACTTCCAGAATTTGCGACAGTAATTGTGTTTGTTTGTTTGAATTTTCTATCAGTGTATCATTGTCTTTCTTGTGATCACTTCTCGTCGCTTCTTCTGTTTCAGAATCCTGGCGTTTGCGTTTATCTTTCTGTGTTAGTGGCATTATTGTTTTCCGGAGAATATAGCTTAAAACGAACTAGTCACAAAAAACATAGTTTATAGTTTAAAGTGAGAATTTCCACAGAAAAAGGCTTTATATATTCGGAACGCGTTTCATCCGTTCAAGCGGAATCT
>JAAEPP010000587.1 GCA_024232495.1 Flavobacteriaceae bacterium | reverse complement strand
TTGGAGTCAATCTCTGTATGAATAATATCTATTAGATCACAGATAAGATCGGCATTCAAGACTATAGGTGAAATATATCGTTAGTATTGAAAATAATTTTAAAATGGCTATTTGGGGAGTAATTCTACAGCCTCAACGCCTAAATCATCGGGGCGTCTTTTTGCATCCGATGCATTTTTTGGTTAGGCTCTGATTAAAAAAGACTATTCTGTTGATTTTTAAAAGATTCAATTTTATCTTTCAATCTAAGTTTTTTATCAGCTTTAATAAAAGCTGTTTCACTCATATATGAAATTAATTTTTCTAAATCTAATATATCTTTTATTTTTAAAAACTCTTTGACTTTATTTATGTATACCAACGATTTTTTATTCCTTTGTAAAAGTTCTATCGTATTACTCAATGTACCTGTACTTTTAGTATCCCAAATCATAAAGCCATAGTCGCAATCCTCTGCCATCTGAACATCTTTTGCAGTAAAAAATGCTCTAGTACCACGAGCAGCATCAGTTTTAATTTTTGTTGTAATCCAATGACCAATATTATTTCTAGGTCGTTCTCCTGAACAATAAACTATGACAGATTCGCTTTTTTTAAATTGTAAATATTTTTGAATAGAACTATCAACACCATTAGCATCACCAACAATTACTTGGTAATCAGAATCAACGATATTATTAATTCTATGTAATATATTGTCATCTAAGTTCTTGATTTTCATAGAACCAGATATAAAAACTTTATGCATTATCTTTTCCTAGTTACTGTTGCAACATATATGTTGCGTATTTTACCATAATTGCGTAAAACATTAGTAGCCGCCTCAAGAGAAGAACCAGTATCGAATAAATCATCAATTATTAGAGCGTCAAACGAACCTTGTGGAAGAATATCGTAAAAAGTAAATGCTCCCATTAATGTTGATATCTTTTCTTCTCTAGTAGCTATATCTTTCATAGGTGGTGTGGCACCAGTTTTGACTAAAAGATTTTCATAACATGGGATGCCTTTGAGCCTGGCAAACTCTTTAGCAATTTCAGT
>JAAEPP010000586.1 GCA_024232495.1 Flavobacteriaceae bacterium | reverse complement strand
AATTTGGTGAATATATCGGAATGGCATTTCAAATTAAAGACGACCTTTTTGATTATGGAACCCAAAAAATTGGGAAACCAACAGGGATTGATATTAAAGAACAAAAAATGACACTTCCTTTAATTCATACTCTAAATAACTGCTCCAAAACAGAAAAAAGGTGGGTTGTTAATTCGATTAAAAATCACAATACCGATAAAGTTAGAGTGAACGAATTAATTCATTTTGTTAAGGAAAAAGGTGGATTAGATCATGCTGTTTCAAAAATGAAAGAATACCAAAAAATGGCACTTGCTATTTTGCAACAATATCCAGATTCAACTTATAAAGAATCACTGGAACTAATGGTTAATTACGTGATAGAGAGAAAAAAATGATCATTAAATTCCATAAACACTATATTTTTTGAGAAATTTTATGTAAAACCTTTTTTGTTGATAAATAAGTTCCTCTAAAAATTTATTTTTTCAATCAGAATTTCACATCTTTGAATGGTAAAGATGATTTCACAAACAACGATAGATAATGTATTTGAAACGGCTCGCGTAGAGGAGGTGATTGGTGACTTTGTTGTTTTAAAAAAATCGGGAAGTAATTTTAAAGGATTAAGTCCTTTTAGTGATGAGCGGACACCAAGCTTTATGGTTTCTCCTGCAAAACAATTATGGAAAGATTTTTCAAGTGGTAAAGGCGGAAGTGTCGTTTCTTTTTTAATGGAACATGAACATTTTAGTTATCCAGAAGCAATTAAATATCTAGCAAATAAATACGGTATTGAAGTTGAAGAAACGGAAAGAACAGATGAGCAAAAAGAAAAAGCCACACAAAAAGAGAATCTATTCGTTGTTAGCGATTATGCTAGAGAATATTTTCATAAAACCTTACTAAATGTAGAAGAAGGAAAAGCGATTGGTTTATCTTATTTTAAAGAGCGTGGCTTTACACAAGAAACCATTGAAAAATTTTCTTTAGGATATTCTTTAGATAAATGGGACGCTTTTACCAATACAGCTATAAAAAAAGGATATCAGTTAGAGTTTCTCGAAAAAACAGGATTGACAATCGTTAAAGGCGAAAAACAGTTTGATCGTTTTAAGGGACGAGTTATTTTTCCGATTCAGAGTATGAGTGGTCGTACCTTAGGTTTTGGTGGTAGAATATTAACGAATGATAAAAAAGCTGCAAAATATTTAAATTCACCCGAAAGTGATATTTACCACAAAAGTGACGTTTTATACGGCTTGTATCAGGCAAAAAGTGTCATTTCGAAAGAGGATAATTGCTATTTGGTGGAGGGATATACCGATGTTTTGCAGTTCAATCAATCAGGAATTATCAACGTAGTTTCCTCATCAGGAACTGCATTAACCCCTAATCAAATTAGACTGATTAATAGATTAACCAAAAACATAACTGTTTTATACGATGGAGATGATGCTGGTTTAAGAGCTTCCATAAGGGGGATTGATTTAATCCTAGAACAAGGAATGAATGTAAAAGTTTGCACCTTCCCTGAAGGAGAGGATCCTGATAGTTTCGCAAAAAATAATTCCATAGAAATCTTGAAAGAATACTTGAATGAAAATTCTAAAGATTTCATAACTTTTAAAGCAAACTTACTAGTAAAAGAAGCAGATAATGACCCTATTAAAAAAGCGAATACGGTTCACGAAATAATTACTAGTATTTCTAAAATACCGGATGATATAAAAAAGGAAATTTATATACAAGAATGTTCAAGGTTAATGAATATTGAAGAATCAACCCTTTACAGTTCCTTGGCTCAAAAATTAAAAAAACAGAATAAAGAATTAAGTAAAAAACTTCAAAAAAAGAATATTCCATTTAATGTGATTTCTTCCGAAAAACAATCATTTAAAAAAGTAGACCACCAATTCGAGTTAGAAAAAAAAATAATTGAATTACTACTAATATATGGTGTTAAAGAAGAAGAATTCGAAGAAATTTCAATTGAGATTAATGATGAAGGAGAGATATCGCATAAATCAGAAACAATAAAATCTAAGGTGTTTGAAAAAATATATTTAGATCTTCAAGAAGATGAAACTGAATTTGCTAATGAGAGTTTTAAAGAAATGTATCAACTCATTATTGAAGAATTTAACACCCATCAAAATTTTAAAGCGGAACGATTAATAAGAAAGTTACCTCCAGAAAAAGCAGAATTGATTACTCATATTTTATTTGATAGTGAACGATATGAATTACATAACTGGACAGGACGAGAAATATACGTAAAAGATAAAGATCAAACTATTTCTCAAGTAGTAAGCGAAACTATTTTTAACTTAAGGCGGTACTTAATTGCAATGAAAATTAATGAGTTGGCTCAAGATATTAAAAATTTAAAAGATGAGAGTTTAAAAAAAGAAACGCTGAAAGAAACGTATGAATATACTGCGCTTAAAAAATTATTATCAGACAAATTAAATAGAGTTTTGTAGTTAACTAAATTGAAATATTCTTGCTTGATGAATTAAATCTGCTAAATTATCTGCTTTTAATTTTTTTAGTAATCTAGTTTTGTAGGTGCTTACTGTTTTTTCGTTGATTCCAAGAGCGGTAGCGATATCTTTATTTCTTTTACCATTTGAGAGCATGTTAAGAACTTCGATTTCTCTCGAGGACAACTTCTTGTATCGACTCATTGCGTTTATTTCTCCTATATTTCTATTGGTAAAAGCAGAGTTAAGTTCTTCATTAATAAAGATACCTCCCTCTCTTATTAGCTTGATTGCTTCTAAAAAAGTTTTTTGAGAAGCAGTCTTTGGTAAATATCCAGCAGCGCCTAATTTAATAGATCGAAGAGCATATATTTCTTCAGGATGAACTGAGAAGATTAAAACACTTGTTTCTGGAAATTTTTCCTTGATATTTCTTAACTCGTAAAAGCCGTTTGTATGGGGCATATCAATTTCCATGATTAAAATATCGGGTTTGTGTTCTTCTAAATTTTTATATAAATCACTTCCATTATCGACTATTCCAACAATCGATAAATTAACATCATTTTTTAAAATACAAGAAATACCTTTTCTTACGATTGGATGATGATCTGCAATAACAACTTTTTTCATAGTTACTTAATTGATACTATTTTAAAAACAAGCTATAGTTTATTTTTAAAACAACTTTAATTATATAGTTAGTTCAAGATATTTTTTGGGATTTTACAAATTGGTATAGGAATCATTTTATGCTTATTGGTATTATTTAATTTTAAAAACAAATCAAATACAAATTTTTCTCTTCCTTCAAAATCTTGAGAGGATTTTTTTAAGTCGTTCATTCTCATAGCCCACTCAAGTTCATCATAACTTGCTCCAATTTGATCTTCATCAGTTCTGTGGTCACCAAACAATCCATCTGTTGGTGCTGCAGTTAATATTGATTTAGGGACCTCTAAAAACTTTCCTACAGCATATACTTGACTTTTCAATAAGTCTGCAATGGGACTTAAATCTACACCGCCGTCACCATATTTTGTATAAAAGCCAATCCCAAAATCTTCTACTTTATTTCCGGTGCCAGCAACAAGATAATTATTTAAACCAGCAAAGTAATATAAGGTAGTCATTCTAAGTCGAGCTCTTGTATTGGCAAGGGATAAATTTAATTGCGGATTGTCATTATTCCATATATCCTGGTTTTTAAAAGTGTCAAAGACATTTGTAAGATCAAAAAACGTCGAACGGACGTTTGGAAATCTTTTTTTAAGATTTTCAATATGTTCTTTTGCTCTACTTACTTGGTTCTCTGCCTGGTGTATTGGCATTTCAATACATATTACGGGAAATCCTGTTTTAGCGCACAACATAGAACTGACAGCAGAATCGATACCACCGCTTACACCAATAACAAATCCATTCATTTTTGAATTTTCAGCATAATCCTTTAACCATTTTACAATATAATCAACTACTTTTAAAGTGTTCATAATGTTGAATTTTAATAATACCTTTGCATTGCAAATTACGTAAAAAATAAAATTTTATATAAATTTTTATGTTAAACAGTTTCAAAATAAAATGTCATAAATTTCATCTATTTATAGCTGTATTCTTTCTCTGTTTTAGTTGTTACGAAACGAATAAATCAGAGAAAGAAATCGATTCAATTCCTATCGATGTTGAGATAATAAGATTTGATAAAGTTTTTGGTAATTCAGATATGGACGACTTACAAGATTTAAAGTCAAGATTTCCCGTTTTTTTTCCAAAACAATATCATGATTCTATCTGGAAAATGAAAATGAATGATACGTTAACGCGTCAGCTTTTTGCAGAAGTAATCAAAAAATATCCAGAGGAGTCAAAATTAACCGAAGAACTTAGAACATTATTTAAGCATATCAAATATTATTATCCAACGTTTAAAGTACCTAATGTAATAACTGCTAATTCTGACGTAGACTATAAAAATAAGATATTTTTATCTGATCAAACGTTGATAGTTTCTCTTGATAATTATCTGGGCAGTGATCATTATTTTTATCAAGGAATTCCAGAATATATAAGTAAAAATATGAAAGAGTCACAGATTTTGTCTGATGTAGCCTCTGTATGTTCTCAGCTATTCATTCCAAAAATAAAAAACACAACATTTTTGTCGCAGATGATTTATTATGGCAGAATACTTTATCTAAAAGATATCTGGTTAACAAAAACTTCAGATGCAATTAAGATAGGTTACTCTGAGGAAAAATTAAAATGGGTTCAAGATAATGAAAATCAAATATGGCGAAATTTTATTGAAAATGAATATCTTTTTAGTACCAATCCGAAATTAATATCAAGATTTATTAGTCTAGCTCCTTTTTCTAAATTTTATTTAGAAATTGATAATGATTCTCCGGGTATGGTCGGAAGATACATTGGTTGGCAAATTGTAAGATCTTTTATGGATAAAAAAGATGCTAGTCTCGAAAAATTAATGACTTTAAGTGAAGAAGAAATATTTTATAAATCAAAATACAAACCTAGAAAGTAATGGGAAATAAACACACATCGGATATTCATATAAATGTAACTTTAGATGAAAATAAAATACCAGAACAATTGCAATGGACAGCAAAAGATGGCGGTGTAGAGAACATGGAGTCCAAAGCTATATTTATGTCAGTTTGGGATCATAAAACGAAGGAAGCATTACGTATCGATTTATGGACCAAAGATATGCCACTTGACGAAATGAAAATTTTCTTTCATCAAACTCTTACCGCAATGTCAGATACTTTTGAGCGTGCAACAAATGATGATAAAATGAGTGCAACCATGCGTGATTTTTGTGATTATTTTGCTGAGAAATTAGCTATAAAAAAAGAAAAATAATTAATCTTGTTTGGACATCAACGAGTTAATCTCACAAATATAATTTAACACCTCATCTCTTCCTGTTCCATTGCTTGAGGAGGTTATAAAATATTTTGGCATTTCTTCCCAAGACTCCAGCATTTTTAATTTATAATCTTCTATTTTTTTTGTCAATGCGTTTGGTTTCATTTTATCTTGTTTAGTAAAAATAATCGAAAAGGGCACTTGATTTTCACCCATCCATTGCATAAACTCAAGATCTACTTTTTGTGGCTTATGTCTGCAATCTATTAGAACAAATGCCAAGGCTAGTTGCTGTCTCTTTGAAAAATATTGTGTTATAAACTTTTGAAAAATTCTTTTACTGCTTTTTGAAACTCTGGCATAACCATAACCAGGGAGATCTACTAGGAACCAATTTTTATTAATTAAGAAATGGTTGATTAATTGAGTTTTTCCAGGCCTTCCAGATGTTTTTGCTAAACTTTTCTTTTGCATTAGCATATTTATTAGTGAAGATTTTCCAACGTTAGATCTTCCAATAAAAGCATACTCAATAAGTTTTTCTTTAGGGCATTTAGCAACATCACTATTGCTCATTACAAATTCAGCAGATTTAATTTTCATTTTAAAATTTTAAA
The DNA here is from genome assembly GCA_024232495.1 of Flavobacteriaceae bacterium. Classification (GTDB taxonomy): domain Bacteria; phylum Bacteroidota; class Bacteroidia; order Flavobacteriales; family Flavobacteriaceae; genus Marifrigoribacter. Next base: position 17,295 of record JAAEPP010000586.1, on the reverse strand, counting down.
ACTTTCTACTCAAAAGCCAATTGTAAAGGTGATCATTAAATTTTTCTGGGTGTTCCATCATTGCAGCATGTCCGCATTTATCAATCCAAAACAAATTTGAGTCAGGTAATAATTCGTTGAATTCCTTTGCTACCTCAGGGGGAGTGACACTGTCGTTTTTACCCCATATAATACAAGTAGGGGTATTCATTTTTGGCAAATCTTTTGCCATATTATGACGAATAGCACTTTTTGCTATTGCTAAGGTTTTGATTAATTTATTTCGATCATTTACCGTTTCAAAAACCTCGTCTACTAGTTCTTTTGTTGCTATTGCTGGGTCATAAAAGACATCTTCAGCTTTTTTCTTTATGTATTCGTAATCACCTCTTTTAGGAAAAGATCCGCCCATCGCACTTTCATACAATCCCGAACTACCGGTAATCACAAGTGCTTTTATTTTTTCAGGAAATAATTTAGTGCAATATAAACCAATGTGACCTCCTAACGAATTTCCAACAAGTATTACTTGGTCGCATCCTATGTGGTTAATGAAATCTAAAACGTATTTTGAGAAGTTTTTGACGTTAGTTTTTAACAAAGGCATTTCATAAATCGGCAATTCAGGTAATAAAATACGATATCCTTTTTTAGATAAAAAATGAGTTACTCCATCAAAGTTACTTAGCCCACCCATGAGTCCATGCAAAACAACAATAGGCTTTCCTTCTCCAACGTCAAGGTAAGTAAATTTTCCTTCTTTTTTTAACTGATGCGTCATGTTAATAGCTAGATATTATAGTACAAAAGTACGCATTTTTATTTTCAACTTTCAATAAATATGAACCCTTACAATCTAGAGTTCTATAATTTATTAAATTTTAAGTGGTAAAACTTATTAACAATGTGGTAATTTGTGGTAAAAAGTGGTAAAAGTTCTATATATTTGAATTAATAATCTTTTCAAAACAAAACCTCCATGCTCAATTTAATTGGGACATATGAATGCAAGGCAGATATAAAAGGACGTGTTATGATTCCTACTGCTTTAAAAAAACAATTAGCTCCGGTTTCGACTCGTGGGTTTGTAATTAAGCGAGCGGTATTTCAGTCTTGTTTGGAATTGTATCCAATGGAAGAGTGGTTGTTATTGATGAAGAAAATGAGCAGTTTAAATCGATTTAATAGAAAGAACAATGATTTTATTAGAAGATTTACGGCAGGTGTGAGATCACTTGAAATGGATGCTGCCGGAAGATTGTTAATTCCAAAAGACTTATCGGGTTTTGCAGGAATAAAGAAAGAGATAGTAATTTCTTCAGCTATAAATATAGTTGAGATTTGGGATAAAAATAAATACGAACAAGCTATTAACGAAGCAGCTAGCGATTTTGCTGATCTAGCTGAAGAAGTAATGGGAGACGAAAGTGATGGAGCTAATGGAATATCATAAACCAGTTTTATTAACTGAAACGGTTGACGGCTTAAATGTGAAGCCCGATGGTATTTATGTGGATGTTACTTTTGGCGGAGGTGGACATTCCAAGGAAATTTTAAACAGATTAGGTGAGGAAGGGAGATTGGTCGCTTTTGATCAAGATGAGGATTCTTTGGTAAATCAAATTAATGATTCTCGGTTTTTATTAATCAATGAAAATTTTAGATACCTAAAACAGTTTTTAAAATTTAATAACGTATCAAAAGTAGACGGTATTTTAGGCGATTTTGGAGTCTCGTCTCACCAGTTTAATGTCGCTGAACGAGGATTTTCAACACGATTTGAAGCAGAATTAGATATGAGGATGAATAAAAAATCGTCCTTCTCGGCTTTTGACGTAATTAACAAGTATTCGGAGGAAAAATTAAGACTGGTTTTTTACAATTACGGCGAATTAAGAGCTGCAGCTGGCATGGCAAGAGTTATTGTTGAAAACAGAAAACAAAGTCCTATTGTATCCTCTAAACAATTAAAAAATTCTTTAGGTAGATTTTTGCCAAAGCATCGAGAAAATAAAATTTTAGCTCAAATTTATCAAGCAATCAGAATTGAAGTTAATCAAGAACTAGAGGCTCTAAAGGATTTTTTAAGCCAGACTGTTGACGTTTTGAATCCTGGAGGAAGGTTGAGTCTTATTTCATACCATTCTCTTGAAGATCGTTTGGTGAAAAGATTTATGAGAAACGGACTTTTTGAGGGAGAACCAGAAAAAGATGTATTTGGAAGGGTGGAAATTCCATTTAAAAAAATTGGAAAATTTATAATTCCAACCGATCACGAAATTCAAAGAAACAATAGAGCTAGAAGTGCAAAACTCCGAATTGCAGAGAAATTATGAAAAAAGGATTTTATGATTTATTGAAAGGGAAGTTTTTAATAAGCGATGATGCTTTTAAGAATTGGCGCTTTATATTTTTTATATCTGTATTGATGATGCTAATGATTGGAAGTTCTCACAGAGCAGATAAAAAAGTACATAGAATTGCTCAACTAAATAATGAATTTAAAGAAATAAAAAGTGAGTATGTAGACGTAAGGATGATTTTGATGCAATCAAAAATGGAAACTAAAATAATTTCAACTATGGAGAAAAATGGCTTGGTTCCATCAGAAAATCCTCCACAAAAATTAATAATTAAAAAACAAAACTAGCTTTGCCAATCGAAGAAAAAAACATACTGAATCGCTTATATTTTATTGCTGGAGGTATGTTTCTCTTTACTTTACTAATTGCTTTTAAAATAATCAACATTCAATTTGTTGATGGTGACAAGTACCGAGCGCTTGCAAAAAAGAATACAATTAAAAATTGGGTTATTCCTTCAAGTAGAGGAAATATTTATGCTGATGATGGAAGCCTTTTAGCAACTTCTGTTCCCAAATATGAAATTCGTTTTGATGCGGTAACGGTTTCTTCTGCTACATTTAATGAGCACCTTCCTGCTTTAGCTAAGGCTATGTCTGAAATGTATAATAAGTCTGAGACCTATTATATTAAAAAGTTTAAAAACGCTCGAGCTAGTAAAAATAGATATTTACTGGTGGCAAAAAATTTAGGTTATTCCGATTATATAAAAATAAAAAACTTTCCACTTTTAAGGATGGGGCCATACAAAGGGGGTCTTATTGTTAAGCAAATTAATATCAGAGAACATCCAATTGGAAAAGTGGCTGAACGTTTAGTGGGCAATGAAAAAAAAGGAGCTCCTGGCACTTATGATATTGGATTTGAAGGGGCTTATGATAAATATTTAAAAGGAAAAGATGGTAAACGTTTAAAGCAAAAGATTGCAAAAGGTCAATGGAAGCCAGTTTTTGACGAAAATGAAATAGAACCTGTTGACGGGTATGACGTGATAACAACCATAAATGTAAATATTCAAGATATAGCTCATCATTCTCTTTTAAGTCAATTGGAATATTACGAAGCGGAACACGGCTGTGTAATTGTGATGGAAGTAGCAACAGGCGAGATCAAAGCAGTATCTAATCTTGGAAGAACAAGCAGGGGAACCTATTACGAAAAATTAAATTATGCAGTGGGTGAGTCACATGAACCAGGGTCTACTTTTAAAGTTGCTTCTTTAATGGCAGCCCTAGAAGATAAAATTATAGACACAAGTTCTGTTATAGATACTAAAAGGGGAGTTAAAAATTTTTATGGAAGAAAAATTTATGATTCGCACAGAGGTGGTTATGGTGAAATTTCTGTAGCCAGAGCTTTAGAAGTGTCCTCAAATATTGGTTTTGCAACTTTTATAGATGAAGGTTATAAAGAGAATCCAAAGATGTTTATCGACAGATTAGAATCCTTCAATCTTAAGGACTCTATTGGTATATCAATAAAAGGAGAAGGAAAACCCTTGATACCAGGTCCAGGTCATAAAAAATGGAGTAAAAATGCTCTTCCTTCAATGGCATATGGTTATAATTTAAGGTTAACTCCCCTACAAACACTAAATTTTTATAATGCGATCGCTAATAACGGTGTGATGGTAAAGCCCAGATTTATAAAGGAAGTACGTGCTTGGAATGAAACAATTTTAACTTTTAATAAAGAAATTATCAATCCAGAATTAGCTTCAATAAACACTATTTCAAAAATTCAAGAAATCTTAAAAAATATAATGGTAAGAGGCACTGGAAAGAAGTTGTATTCATCAAATTTCTCAATGGCCGGTAAAACGGGAACAGCTCAGACAGAATATTGGATGAAAGATTGGGCTGAAAATAAACGATACATTTCTTCCTTTGCTGGTTATTTTCCTGCAGAAAACCCAAAGTATTCGTGTATAGTTATCATTCATAAGCCAAGTACCAATAAAGGGTATTATGGGGCAGATGTTTCTGGACCTGTATTTAAAAGAATTGCACAAAAAATATTTACTGTTTCTCCTCTATTAGTTGAGGTGTCAGATATAAATGAAAAAGATGAATTAGTGGTTACGGATTATGAAGTTTATTATGAAAAATTACAAAATGAAAGCATAACAATTCCAAACGTCGTTGGAATGGCAGGAATGGATGCAGTTTCACTTCTAGAAAATATTGGATTGAATGTAAAAATTGTAGGTAATGGAACAGTCAATAAACAATCATTAAAATCTGGAAGTCACATCAGGTCTGGTGATAAAATAACACTCTATTTATCATGAAATTGTTAAAAGATATATTGTATCGGGTGACGATAAATAGAGTAATAGGAAGCACTTCAGTAGCAATTAATAATATTGAGTTTGATTCAAGAAAAATAGAATTTAATGATGTTTTTGTTGCGATAAAGGGAGTTTTGTCTGACGGTCATAATTATATTGATAAGGCTACAGATTTAGGCGCCTTAGTTATAATTTGTGAAAAAATTCCTGATAAAATTATCAATGGCATAACCTATGTAGAAGTTGATAACTCAAATCTTGCTCTTTCAGTTTTAGCAGCTAATTATTACGGAAATCCATCTGATGATATTCAATTAATTGGTATTACAGGAACTAATGGTAAAACAACTGTAGCCACTTTATTATATAAATTATTTAAAAAGGCAGGTTTTAAAGTAGGATTGTTATCTACTGTCAAAATTCTTCTTGATAATAAAGAATATAAGGCAACTCATACAACACCAGATTCATTAACCATTAATAGGTATTTAAAAGAAATGGTAGATGAGGGAATAGAATTTTGTTTTATGGAGGTGAGCTCACACGGAATAGACCAAATGAGGACAAGAAATTTAAATTTTAAAGGGGCTGTTTTTACAAATTTATCTCATGATCATTTAGACTATCATAAAGATTTTGCAGCCTACCGAGATGTAAAAAAAATGTTTTTTGATCAATTACCAAAAAATGCCTTTGCACTTACCAATTCCGACGATAAAAATGGGAAGTATATGCTTCAAAATACCAAGGCAAAAAAATACACCTATGCTTTAAAATCTATAGCAGATTATAAATCTCAAGTATTAGAAAATCAATTTAATGGATTGTTGTTGAAAATTAATGGTCAGGAACTATGGGTAAAATTAATTGGAAACTTTAATGCATACAACTTATTAGCTATTTATGCAGTAGCTGACTTACTAGGACTGGAAAATTTAGAGATTTTACAATTGATGAGTGAATTGGAAAGTGTAGATGGCCGATTTCAATATGTAGTCTCAAAAAATAATATAACAGCAATTGTTGACTATGCACATACGCCAGATGCTCTTAAAAATATACTAGAGACCATTAATGCTATTAGGTCAAAAAATGAAGATTTAATTACGATTGTTGGTTGCGGAGGTGACAGAGATGTGGCCAAAAGACCTAAAATGGGAAATATTGCAGCTTCTTTGAGTTCTAAAGTAATATTTACTAGTGATAATCCACGAAGTGAAAATCCAGCCACCATAATTGAGTCTATGGAAAAAGGAGTGTCTGGAGAAAATTTTAATAAAACTTTATCTATTGCAGATAGAAAACAAGCAATCAAAACAGCTTGTCAACTAGCAAAAAACGGGGATATTATATTGATTGCTGGAAAAGGTCATGAAACCTATCAAGAAATAAATGGGAAACGGATTGATTTTGATGATTACAAAATTATTAACGAATTATTAATAGCTCTAAAAAAATAATTTATGCTGTATTATCTATTTGATTACTTAGAAAAAACCTACCATATTCCTGGTGCTGGACTTTTTCAGTTTTTAACTTTTAGAGCAGGCTTAGCTATTGGTTTTTCATTACTTATTGCTGCAATATTTGGTAAAAAAATTATCAACTATTTAAGAAAAAAACAAGTTGGTGAAACGATTCGTGATTTAGGTTTAGAAGGACAAATAGAAAAGGGAGGTACACCAACAATGGGAGGTATCATCATTATTATGGCCACGATTATTCCTACACTTCTTTTTGCTAAGCTAGAAAATATTTATGTAATACTTCTTTTAGTGACAACGATATGGATGGGTGTTATTGGATTTATTGATGACTATATAAAAATATTCAAAAAAAATAAAGAAGGATTGTCGGGTAAATTTAAAGTTATCGGACAAGTTGGTTTAGGGCTTATTGTTGGAGCTACCATGTATTTTCACGAAGATATAACCATTAAAAGACACAAAGAAGTGCCGAAAAATTTAATTGAAACTACTGTTAATAGTCAAATCGCTGAATTTTATCCAGAAGAAAAGACCTTGCTTACAACCATTCCTTTTGTAAAGAAAAACGAATTTAACTACGAAAGTTTAATAAGTTGGATTGGAGAGGATGCTAGAGATTATGTGTGGCTAATATTTATTCCTATTGTAATATTTATCATAACAGCAGTTTCCAACGGAGCAAATTTAACGGACGGAATCGACGGATTGGCAGCAGGAACTTCAGCTATCATTGGTGTTACATTGGCGTTATTTGCCTGGGTATCAGGCAATGTTATTTTTTCAGACTATCTAAATATCATGTATATCCCAAATACTGGGGAGCTTACCATTTTTATAATGTCTTTTGTAGGTGCTCTAATTGGATTTTTATGGTACAATGCTTACCCCGCTCAAGTTTTTATGGGAGATACAGGCAGTTTAACTATTGGCGGTATTATAGCAGTTATTGCAATAGCAATTCGAAAAGAATGGTTAATACCAATTTTATGTGGAATTTTTTTAATGGAAAACTTATCTGTTGTGATGCAAGTAGGTTGGTTTAAGTATACTAAAAAGAAGTTTGGTGAGGGACGTAGAATATTTAAGATGTCTCCTCTTCATCATCATTATCAAAAATCTGGATTTCATGAAAGTAAAATTGTAACTCGGTTTTGGATTGTTGGCTTATTTCTAGCAATTATTACGATTGCGACATTAAAAATAAGATAGAAAACTTGATTTAAAAAAGGTGAAAAAAAACAAAATAGTAATACTTGGAGGAGGAGAAAGTGGTATAGGCACAGCCATTTTAGGAAAGAAAGAAGGGTTTGAAGTTTTTGTTTCGGACTATGGAAAAATAAAAAAAAAATATAAACAAGTTCTTTTACATTATGAAATTAATTGGGAAGAAGAAGCTCACTCAGAGACTGAAATTCTAAGCGCAGGTATCGTAATGAAAAGTCCTGGTATTCCAGAAAATACTCCTATTGTATTGAAATTAAAAAAGAAAGGAATTAGGATTGTTTCAGAAATTGAGTTTGCCGCCACTTATACATCTGCTACTTTAATTGGAATAACGGGCAGTAACGGAAAAACGACTGTAGCAACGATGATCCATAAAATATTAAAAGATGCTGGTAATAACGTTGCACTCGCTGGAAATATAGGAAAAAGTTTTGCGGAACTGGTTGCTACAAAGGATATAAATCAATTTGTATTAGAACTAAGCAGTTTTCAGTTAGATGGCACTTATAATTTTGCACCTCACATAGCAATTTTAACCAATTTATCACCCGATCATTTAGATAGATACGACAATGATTATGAAAAGTACATAGCTTCAAAATTTAAAATAGTCATGAATCAGACAAGTGACGACTATTTTATCTACGATGCAGATGATTTAATGATAAACAAATGGATTTCTAACACAACAATCAAATCTCAATTAATTCCTTTTTCATTACAGAAAGAATTGAAAAAAGGGGCTTATATAAAAAATAACGAATTAATAATAACAACAAATAACAACACATTTACTATGTCAATCACAAAACTAGGACAACAAGGTCAGCATAACATTAAAAATGCTATGGCAGCATCAACTGCCTCAACATTACTCAATATTAGAAAAGCTACTATTAGAAGAAGTTTAGAAAATTTTCAGGGTGTTGAACATCGATTAGAAAATGTATTAAAAATTAATAATGTTAGATATATCAATGATTCTAAGGGTACCAATGTTAATGCAACATTTTATGCTCTAGATAGTATGGAGGCCTCTACAGTTTGGATTGTTGGTGGCGTTGATAAAGGAAACGATTACAGCGAGCTATTTGCATTAGTGAATGAAAAAGTGAAAGCGATTATTTGTTTAGGTGTTGACAATGAAAAAATAATTAAAGCATTTGGGAATGTAGTAGACATTATGGTGGAAACTCACTCTATGGAAGATGCCGTAAAAGTTGCGTACCGTCTTTCAAAAAAAGGTGATAATGTTTTACTGTCTCCAGCTTGTGCTAGTTTTGATTTATTCGAAAACTATGAAGATAGAGGAAGACAATTTAAAAATGCTGTTAGGAATTTATAATTTATAATAAGATTGGTTAACTAATGAAGAATGTTTTTCGACATATAAAAGGTGATAAGACTATTTGGGCTGTAGTTTCTTTATTGGCATTATTTTCTTTTTTACCTGTATACAGCTCTAGCAGTAATTTAGCTTACTTATATGGAGATGGAAATACATTTAAATTTTTATTAAAGCATCTTACACATTTAATTCTAGGATTTGTGATTTTATATGGCGTTCATAAAGTTCCGTATAATTATTTTAAGGGCTTGTCTGTAATTGCGCTACCTATCGTAATTATTTTACTAATAATTACCATAACGCAAGGAGTGACTATAGATGGTGCTAACGCAAGTAGGTGGATTCGTATTCCTATAGTTGGTGTGACATTTCAAAGTTCAACTTTAGCATCAGTCGTTTTATTAACTTATATAGCTAGATATTTATCAAAAATTAAAGACAATACAATAACATTCAAAGAATCAGTTCTACCTCTTTGGGTTCCTGTTTTTCTAGTATTAACTTTAATACTTCCTGCAAATTTGTCGACTGCTGCAATTATATTTTCCATGGTGATTGTATTGATTTTTATTGGTGGTTATCCAGTCAAATATTTACTAATAATCCTCTTTACAAGTTTAATGTTTTTATCATTTTTTATTGTTTCAGCAAAAGCACTTCCAAATGTATTTCCAAATAGAGTTGATACTTGGATTAGTAGGATAGATAATTTTTTTGATGGAGAAAAAACAGAAGCTGATTATCAAATAGAAAAAGCAAAAATAGCAATTGCATCTGGAGGTATTACTGGATTGGGGCCAGGTAAAAGCATTCAAAAAAACTTTTTACCACAATCATCTTCAGATTTTATTTACGCTGTAATTGTTGAGGAATTTGGTTTAGTTGGTTCTTTTACTTTGATGTTTCTTTATATGTTATTGCTGTTTCGATTCGTCATTGTAGCACATAAAGCCGAGACCGTTTTTGGTAAATTATTAGTTATAGGAGTTGGACTTCCTATTGTATTTGTAGCATTAATTAACATGGCTGTAGCGGTAGAAATATTCCCAGTTACAGGTCAAACACTTCCCTTGATAAGTAGCGGAGGTTCATCTATTTGGATGACCTGTTTAGCAATTGGTATGATTTTGAGTATAAGTGCAAAAAGAGAGGTTGTAAAAACTGAAACATATGAAGAAAACCCATTAGATATATTAAGTGAGACCCTATAATTTCATCATATCAGGAGGAGGAACTGGAGGACATATCTATCCAGCTGTTGCTATTGCTAACGAGTTGAAGTTACGCTATCCTGAAGCAAAATTTTTGTTTGTTGGCGCTAAAGATCGAATGGAAATGGAAAAGGTTCCTCAGTCAGGTTACAATATAAGAGGTCTTTGGATTTCTGGTTTGCAAAGAAGTTTTTCTTTAAACAACCTTTTATTCCCTTTTAAGTTGATTTCTAGTTTTTGGGAATCTAAAAAAATATTAAAATCGTTTAAACCTGACTTAGTAGTTGGGACAGGCGGCTATGCTAGTGCTCCGCTTTTAAAAATGGCATCAATTAAGGGAATACCCTGTATTATTCAAGAGCAAAATTCGTATGCGGGAATTACAAATAAATGGTTGAGCAAAAAAGTAAATAAGATTTGTGTTGCGTACGAAAAAATGGAACGTTACTTCCCTTCCGAAAAAATATGTTACACGGGCAATCCAGTGCGTCAAGATTTAATAGATATAAGTAATAAAAGAGATCAAGCAATTTCATATTTTAATTTAAACTCCACAAAAAAGACGTTATTAATTTTAGGAGGTAGTCTGGGTGCTAAAAGAATTAATCAGTTGATAAATAGGCACTTAAGTTTATTTTTAAAATTAAATATTCAGATTTTGTGGCAATGTGGTAGTTATTATTATGAAACTTACAGAAAAATTGAGGGTGATGGTATTCATGTTCATTCTTTTTTAAATAGAATGGATTTAGCATACGCTGCTTCAGACTACATTATTTCTAGGGCAGGTGCATTGTCGGTATCTGAACTATGTTTAGTTGGTAAACCAGTAATATTTATTCCTTCTCCAAATGTTTCGGAAGATCATCAAACTAAAAATGCAAAATCTATTAGTACTAAAAATGCTGCAATTTTAATTAAGGAGGAAGATTTAGATAAGCAATTTAAAAATGAATTTAATCAATTAATTAATTCTAAAAGTTTACAATCAAAATTATCAAAAAACATTAAATCATTAGCGAAGCCAAACGCTACAAAAGATATTGTAGAAGAAATTAAAAAATTATTAAAAGAGACAGTTTCTTAGAATGAGAAATATTGAAAATATAGAGATTTTTTATTTTATCGGTATAGGAGGTATTGGTATGAGTGCTCTTGCGAGATATTTCCATTTAAGAGGTAAACGAGTTTTTGGTTATGATAAAACTCCTACTAATTTGACAAATACTTTAATTAGCGAGGGTATTTCTATTCAATTTGATGATGAAATTAATGAAATTCCAGAAGAAATAAAGTGTAATGATAAATCCTTGATAATTCGAACTCCTGCAGTTCCTGACAGTAATCTAATCCTTTCTTGGTTCAAATCTAAAAATTATTTAATCTGTAAGAGAGCTGAATTACTTGGGGAGCTTTCTAAAAATAGTATTTGCTTAGCGGTTGCTGGAACCCACGGAAAAACAACAACTTCGTCTATACTAAGTCATTTGCTAGCATACTGTAATATGCCAATTACTGCTTTTTTAGGAGGTGTTACAGAAAATTACAATTCAAACTTAATATATAAAGGAGATAAAATAATGGTCATAGAGGCTGATGAATTTGATCGGTCTTTTTTACACCTAAGTCCAAAAATTGCATGTATTACCTCTATGGATGCTGATCATTTAGATATTTATAAGTCTGAAAATGCATTGGAAAAAACTTTTGTAGAATTTTCAAAATTAGTTTCAAATACAAATAACTTACTATTTAAAAAAGGATTGCCTTTAGTAGGTAATACCATATCTACTGAAGAAGCTGCAGATTATCAAGCTAAAAATATAAGGGTTGAGGATGGGTGTTATGTATTTGATTTAAAAACCCCATCTGAAGAAATTAAAGACCTACAATTTAATTTACCAGGAAGACATAATATGTTTAATGCTGTTACCGCTTTGGGTATGGCAATTTTAGTTGGCGCACCAATTAATTGCCTTCCCAAAGCTTTAAAATCTTTTAGGGGAGTTAAAAGAAGATTTTCATATAAAATCAAGAAAAATAATTTGATTTTAATTGATGATTATGCTCATCACCCAACAGAGATTAAAGCTCTACATCAAGCAGTTACAGAAATGTATCCAAATGATAAAAAACAGATTGTTTTTCAGCCTCATTTATTTTCGCGAACAAAAGATTTTGGAAATGAGTTTGCAGAAAGTTTATCGGCTTTTGACGAAATAATTTTATTAGATATTTACCCAGCAAGAGAAAAACCTATCGCAGGAATTACTTCAAATTGGTTATTGAAAATGATTCGTAATGATAGTAAAGTGATAGCACAAAAAAAACAACTTTCAACATTGATGAAAGATTCAGATTGTATGGTGAAATTAATGGTAGGTGCTGGAGATATTGGGGCAGAGGTTGATGTTGTAACTAAAAATTTGAATTATGAAAATTAACTGGGGACTCATAAAATTTGTATTGATTACGAGTTTAGTCGTATTTGTTTTTAACTTCAGCCAACAAAGAAATAAAGCTAGAGATATTTCAGGAATAGCTATAGAATTTAAGGATGAAACCCGATTATTTATTACAAAAAAAACAGTTAATAAATTGTTAATACAAAATATAGATAGTGTTACGAGTATAGATAAAGATACTTTAGTTTTGAATAAGATGGAAAGTATATTGTTGGAAAATCCAATGATAAAAAATGCTGAGGTTTATATAACAATTGATGGAATTTTGAGTGTAAATATAACTCAAAGAAAACCAGTTGCTAGGGTTAAAAATGAACCTGATTTTTATTTAGACGAAGATGGAAAAACGATGCCTTTGTCGACAGAGTATTCAGCAAGAGTGCCTATCGTATCCGGTATTTTAAAAAATCAATATACTGAAATATCAGAATTGATTAAAAAAATCACAGAGGATGATTTTTTGAAAGAATTAGTTATTGGTTTGGATATCGTTAACGAGGATGAAGTAGTTTTTAGAGTTCGAAAAAACCAGTTTAAAGTGCTAATTGGACCACCAGTTGAAATAGATCATAAATTTCAAAAGTTCAAAGCATTTTATAAAATATTAAAAAGAGATAGTTTACTTGAGAATTACAGTTTGATCAATTTAAAATATAACAATCAAGTTGTCGCCACTAAAAGGGAAACAAATGGAGCATAATAAAATAGCAGTTGGATTAGATATTGGTACTACCAAGATTGTTGCTATGATTGGGAGGTACAATGAATACGGAAAACTTGAAATTTTAGGTTTAGGAAAATCTAAAAGTTTAGGGGTGCACAGGGGCGTAGTAAATAATATTACACAAACAATCCAGTCTATACAACAGGCAGTTCTTGATGCTGAAACTTCCTCAGGAATGAAAATTACGGATGTTATAGTAGGTATTGCTGGCCAGCATATACGTAGCCTAAAACATAGTGATTATATCACAAGAAAAGATAGTGATACCGTAATTGATGATCAAGATATTGAAGACTTATGCAATCAAGTTCACAAATTAGTTATGCTTCCGGGCGAAGAAATTATCCATGTGCTTCCTCAAGACTTTAAGGTAGATGGACAAAGCGAAATTACGGAACCTATCGGCATGTATGGAGGAAGATTAGAAGCTAATTTTCATGTGGTAGTTGGGCAGGTATCCTCCATTCGTAATATTGGAAGATGTATAAAAAGTGCTGGCTTATCGTTGTCAGGAATTACATTAGAGCCATTAGCCTCATCCAATGCGGTATTGGGAATGGAAGAAAAAGAGGCAGGTGTTGCATTAATTGATATTGGAGGCGGTACCACAGATTTAGCAATATTTAAGGATGGTATCATTCGACATACAGCAGTAATACCATTTGGTGGAAATGTCATTACGGAGGATATAAAAGAAGGTTGTTCAATAATTGAAAAACAAGCAGAATTATTAAAAATAAAATTTGGATCAGCTTGGCCAGGAGAAAACAAAGACAACGAAATAGTATCTATTCCTGGTTTAAGAGGAAGAGAACCCAAAGAAATAACATTAAAAAACCTTTCAAAAATAATTCATGCTCGAGTTATAGAGATTATAGAGCAAGTTTATTTGGAAATAAAAAATTATGGACACGAGGATCAAAAGACCAAACTTATCGCTGGTATTGTTTTAACTGGAGGAGGATCTCAATTAAAGCATTTAAAACAGTTGGTTGAGTATATTACTGGGATGGATACCAGAGTAGGTTATCCAAATGAACATATGGCTGGCGATAGTGACAGTGAAGTTACTAGCCCAATGTATGCAACTGCTGTAGGTTTAGTGCTTAATGGATTGGAAAACACCAAACTAGACGAAACAAAAAATCTTTCAGGTGAAACTGGGCCACAAGATTCAGAAGGTGAAACTGGGCCACAAAATCCAGGAGGTGAATCGGATATAGAAATAGAAAAAGAGAAAAAGAAAGGCTTTTTTGACAAATGGGTAGAAAATTTAAAAGATTTTTTAGACAAAGCAGAATAAAACATAACAATAAATGAAACCATCAATCCCACAAAAATTAAATAATGAGTAAAATGGAAAACTTTCAATTCGACATGCCAAAAAACCAATCCAATGTTATAAAAGTTATTGGAGTTGGAGGCGGTGGTAGCAATGCAATTAATCATATGTTTAGCCAAGGAATAAATGGCGTAGACTTTGTTATTTGTAATACTGACTCGCAAGCTTTAGAGAGTAGTCCTGTACCTAATAAAATCCAACTTGGAGTTACCCTAACAGAGGGTTTAGGAGCGGGTGCAAATCCTGAAATAGGGGAGCAATCTGCTGTAGAAAGTATGGAAGATATAAAATCCATGCTAACCACCAACACTAAAATGTTATTTATCACCGCTGGGATGGGAGGTGGTACCGGTACTGGTGCAGCCCCTATCATAGCAAAAATGGCTAAAGATTTAAATATACTTACCGTCGGTATTGTAACCATACCTTTTGAATTTGAGGGGAAAATGAGAAATCAACAAGCTAATATTGGAGTTGAAAGATTAAGAGAAAATGTCGATTCTCTTATTGTGATCAACAACAATAAATTAAGAGATGTTTATGGTAATCTTGGTTTTAAAGCAGGTTTTTCTAAAGCAGATGAGGTTTTAGCAACTGCAGCAAGGGGTATTGCAGAAGTTATAACACACCATTATACGCAAAATATTGATTTACGTGATGCTAAAACAGTATTGTCAAACAGTGGAACTGCAATCATGGGATCTGCGAGTGCAAGTGGAACAAATAGAGCATCTGAAGCCATTGCTAAAGCCCTAGATTCTCCATTGTTGAATGATAATAAAATAAAAGGTGCAACCAATGTGTTATTACTAATCGTATCTGGAGTTGAAGAAATTACAATCGATGAGATTGGTGAGATCAGTGATTTTATTCAAAATGAAGCAGGTAATGGTGCCAATATTATTATGGGTGTTGGAGATGATGAATCATTAGAAGATGCAGTATCAATTACGGTAATAGCTACTGGCTTTAATGTTGAACAACAAAACGATATTGTAAATACAGAATCAAAAAAGGTAATTCATATTCTTGAAGATGAGCAAAAAGCCGAACAAGTACTGATGTCGAATGATAACGATACTATTTCTTCTTTCAATCTCAATGAAACTGATGCAATAACTAATCTTGAATCTACAGCTGAATCTCCTATTATAAGACATTCACTTTTCGACGATGCGGTAGAAGAAAATCAGATTTCGCAAACTAAATCTGTACCGTTCGAGGGTTATGTTGAAACTTCAGATCTAATTAAAGATCTTCATGTTGATTATGAAGAGATTGATGTTCAGTCTTTAGAAGATTTTCAAGAGGTTAACATAAATGAGATCGATGTTGAAGATTTTGTTATTATAGATTCAAAAGCTAATTCAGAAACCAATGAGGATGTGACTGAGGTAAAACTAGAATCCGAATCATCAGAAGATCAAATTTTAATGTTTGATTTGGAAGTTAATAATGTAAATGAAATAGCTGTAAATAAAGATGATGCTTCTTCAGTAACCTCAAATAAACAAGATACAGCTACTTCTAGTCTTGAAGAAATTAAAGTGAATGAACATGTAGAAGTTGCTCCAATTACTGAAGTAACAAAAGAGAAAACAATCACGTATAGTTTGGATAACTATCAAGAAATGGAAGATCATTTAAACGAGGCTAAGCCAAAAGAATTTGAAGATGAATTGAGTGACGAAGAAATAACTTTTGAAACTAGAATCGTTGAGTCTCCTAAAACGGAAGAAGAACCTAAAAACGAACCAGAAGATCCGATAAACATGCCTATTTCTAAGCTATTAACAGAGCGTACAGAAATTAGAAAAAGACAAATGAAGGAGTTTAATTATAAGTTTAACAAAAAGCCTTCTCATATTGACGAGATTGAAAAACAACCTGCCTACAAAAGAATGGGGATAGAGTTAGATGAAATATCAAACCAAGAAGCAAATATTTCAAGGACTTCCCTTAATACCGATGAGGAAAATGACATTGATTTAAGAACTAACAATTCTTTTCTACATGATAATGTAGATTAAAAACAATAAAACTTTTAACCAGAAAAGCCTGAGATGTCATTTTTTCTCAGGCTTTTTTTAGTCAAATTAATTACCTTTGACCTTAAATATTTTAAGATGAGCTTAGAAAATAAAATTATGGAGGCAATGAAAATTGCAATGAAAAATAAAGATCAATCTACTTTAGCAGCACTCCGTGCAGTCAAGTCAGAATTGATATTAGCAAAAACTAGTGGGAACACCTCTGAAGAGTTTTCTGAAGCAGAAGAAAATAAGCTCTTACAAAAATTAGTTAAACAACGTAAAGATAGTGCCGTGATATTTTCAGAGCAGAATAGGGAAGACCTTGCTCAACCTGAATTAGATCAAGCTGCTGTTATTTCAACATTTTTACCAGAACAAATGACGGGGGAAGCAGTAGAAAAAGTAGTTGTTGAAGTCATTGCTCAGACTAGAGCGAGTTCGATGAAAGATATGGGGAAGGTGATGGGAATCGTTAATGGGAAGTTAGCTGGAAAAGCTGATGGTAAAACTATTTCAGGGATTGTAAAAAGAATCCTTTCTAATTAATACCCATGTTCATCTTTAATTGAATGTCCTGTTGTCTCAATTTCCTACCCATACATCTCTAATTTATATTTTGTCATATATTTTATATTGTTTGTTTAATAAGTTTACAATATTCTTATAAGTGTTTTTGTGTAATCCTTTTCAATATTTTTCTAAATATTATCTAATGTACAGAGTTCAATAGTTGAGGCTTTTCCTGTATTGTTTAAATAATCTGTTATTTCGAGCTTTTTGCCTTTAAAATAAAGTTCCTCAATAAAGTCCCAATCGTTATTAGGTGCTT
>JAAEPP010000585.1 GCA_024232495.1 Flavobacteriaceae bacterium | reverse complement strand
TCTTACAAAACTTTCGTTAACATCGAAAAATGAAAAGGAAAGGCATGATACCAATTGTCTGAAAAAGAAGATGGATTCATTTGAATTGTTCTATTCATTGTAATTTGGAAGAGGATTCTTCGGGCAATAAATGCAGCATCACGCGAACTGTAGTCCCCATATCATGATCTCTCTGTTGGATCTCGAATGCTTAACTGTTCTGTCTCTGAACTCAACATTTTAAGGAATTTTTGGGAATCGATTAAAGAAACAGCATCTGCATTAGCTGGTTCTTGGGATACTGCTCTGGATTTCAAGCCTGATAGAGCAAAAAGAACTGTGAATTTTGTTGACGAAGATAATACCATAAAAAAGCCAGAGCAAAAATTCAAAGTGAACGTGTTTTACAAAACAATTGACGTCACCTTGATGCAGTTGCAAGACAGATTTTTTGATCAAAATATGGTTACTTCCACCTTTGGCATTTTGTTTCCTACGATTTTAGCGAGATCATCAAATGAAAGTATAACAAAACATCATCAACTATAACAAAGCTTTATGCAAAAGATTTTACTGAGGACTTAGAACCTCAGCTACGATTTTTCGCCAATGAATTCAGGGAAGAAATTGGGGAGAAAAACACCGTCATAGATTTAATAAATTTGATGCTCGAAAGTCGTGTCAGTTCGTCATTTCCCCAAGTGTACAAGTTGTTTCTTTTCGTAACCATACCAGTTACTGTGGCAACAGCTGAGCGATCTTTTTCAAAGTTAAAACTAATAAATACGTATTTAAGATCGACTTTGTCTCAGCAAAGGCTCGACGATCTTGCTATTCTCTCAATTGAAAATGTAGAAGCAAAATCTTTAGACAAGAACAGGCTGATAGACACTTTTGCGCGGATAAACGCACGTAGGCAGAAGCACATGGGAATATAATACGCTCGAACTACTAACATGCATGAAATCTTCATATAATAAGATGTTTATTTGAATTTGTTTTTCTCTATACCCAAGCAATTGTTGTAAATAATACTGACGTCAGGAATTTTGTTTTGGGCTCTCTAGCGTAAATATTTCGTTAATGATATAAGAGACTCGCCACAATCCATGGATACGATGCGTGCTAGATTGCATTAGTTCTGGACCAATACATTAACATTTGTTTTTGTTATTTTCTATTCTCAATTGTTGTAACTGTGTTTTGTTAACAGCCAAGCCAAACCTGTTAAGGTAGAGCATTTTTGCATTTTTGCTATTTAAAAAAAGATATAGCTCAGTGTAATCAGACGGAAACATATAACTATTTATTTGTTTGTTTGCATTAAATTCATTCATCAAACACTCTTGCTTTTTAAAATT
>JAAEPP010000584.1 GCA_024232495.1 Flavobacteriaceae bacterium | reverse complement strand
CCGAAACTGTCATAGCTGCTTTGTTCTATCAATCGATAGATGAATTTGAGCAGAAGAATTTTGAAATTAACATGGAGAGAATAAATTTCTTCCTTCAAAATGCGAAAGATCAAATATTTTAATTTTATTTAATAAGAAGATATGATCTGTAATAAGCTTTTGAGATTCTTCTTTATCGATTATGAAGTAGATGAAGTATCTAATCGAATGATAGCTTAATCTATTCAGGAAAATTACTACTTACCAAGTCTAGATGAATTTATCAGAGATAGATAGATGAATGTTAAATTGACAAATTCGAAAACTCTTAACATTTTTAATTATAATTAATAAAATCTTTAATAGAGAGGTTTTAGCTAATTTCTCAATAAATTCATAATTTCTTTCATAGAGTGAGTTTGGAGAAGAATGGTTTCAACTACTTTCGAAATATTCTTTCATAATCCTATTGTTACGCCCTCTTTGCTCTTTTAAAGCGTTTTCTAATTTTTTAACAATCTTCTCAAGAATAACAAACCCAATCGATGGCTTGGTAGTCTGAGATTAGAGAAAATCTTCAAATTAAAAACTCAATTTTTCATGAATTTCTAAAAAAACTGAATATTGAATCCGGAAACTAATGATTAAACATTTTGGAATTGATAAAAAGATGAGTTTGCTTGATTTCAAGATTTCAAATTTTTTTTTTCATTTTTAAAAAAAATAAAATTTCAGAAATTATTAGAAAAATCTTTTAAAAAAAATGAAGTGAAAATTTTCGGAAACTTGTAGGATTGTTTTTAGAGAGTCTATGTCCTCTTTTCTTTGCTAAGATTAATAGACTCCACTTTAAAAACTAAATGGATATGTTAGATCACACTCCATTGTTTTTATTCATGAGTTTTCCTGGAGATTTGTCATTTCGCTTTAATTACTTATCGAATGAGTTGAAGTAGATTCTAAGCGTTTAGAAAAGAATTAATCAGTGATTTTCCTTCAATGGATACATCATCAAAGTTATGCTTTCTCTTAACAAATTTTAGATTTCTGAACCGAAACTGTCATAGCTGCTTTGTTCTATCAATCGATAGATGAATTTGAGCAGAAGAATTTTGAAATTAACATGGAGAGAATAAATTTCTTCCTTCAAAATGCGAAAGATCAAATATTTTAATTTTATTTAATAAGAAGAAGATATGATCTGTAATAAGCTTTTGAGATTCTTCTTTATCGATTATGAAGTAGATGAAGTATCTAATCGAATGATAGCTTAATCTATTCAGGAAAATTACTACTTTATGTTTTCATTGTATTGCCCTAATTTTTGAGTTTGATTCATTTTTAATTAGTTCCAGTCTTTTGATCGATTTTTCATTCAAATAATAAGTTTTGGTTTAACATCCATCAATAATCCAATCTACTCAAATTTATAAAAAATAAAATTAATTAAATAGAGGGAGTTTAGTCTTGCAAATAGGACATTGCAGTTTTCTTTCCATCCAAGTTCTGAGGCATTACGGATGGAAGACATGCTTACATGGTGTTAGATAATATTTCTTAGGTAGAAACCCTTCCTGTAAATCATCGACCAAAGGACTCTCAGTCACATTGCTCATGCAAATCACACAGCTTTTATCCTTATCTTCTTGAGGCATTTTTTTAATGCTCCTCTCATAGTTGTAAAACCCAACTCTAAAACTATGAGGCAAAAAACATCTCCCACCAATATACTTCTGCAACATCATAAATAATAATGGAATGAAAGTCACTCCTGCTAGAATCTTCAAAAATCTCAAATCTTCGTTTAAACTGAAAAAATCGAAGAAATGATACCTCATCCCAACTTGTAGCAATATATAAGGGACAAACAAGCAGAAATGGACATTCCAGTAGAAGCAATGTTTCTACAACACATACAGCATATTATTGATAACTTGAATAGATGGATTGATCATGAAGAATAAAAATAAGTAATAATAGTCAATGGTCCTGATTGCGATGATGTAAATGATAACGGAACAGAATATCAGTTTCAAGTTGAAGTAACACAATTTTGTTTTGATGTCTTGAATTTCTAGGTTTTGGGCGAGTAATTCTTGTTCTTTGAAATAATACAAGATATGAAATTTTAACACAAAAGCTATTGTGAGGAAGAGTAGGAGATTAGTGAAGAATTGTTCGTAGTCATCTATGATTCTTCCGAGTATCATTAGTAGGAAAAGATTAGTCACATCAACAGCCATATTTATGGATAGAGTCCAGAAACCCAGATTACTCAGGATACTGTAATTTTCGAACAAAATAGCTTTGATCAATGGAATCAAGCTCCAAATGTAGAAAGCAATTACAACGAGAGTGTACAACAATACATTAACTATATTAACGTATTTGACCTTTCCCTCAAAATCAACAGAAAAACTACAAGGATTATCTTTTCCTGTAGATTTGATCTTACCATACATAGTAAGGTCTTTCCAGTTATTATAAGTAATGTCTTCTTTTATGCCTTTAGAATTCTTAAACTCCAGAGTAGAGGTAATATTACAGTCGAGTCTATAAAAATCATAGGAATTTGGTAAAACTAATGAAGTAGCGTTGAGTCCCTCTCCTTTCAAGATTTGTTGATCTGTCGCAGTTATGTTGAAATTTAGAGTATTGAGTACTCTCTTATCATTCTTGTAGTATCCATTATTAATACTAAATACTAACTGGATTCGGTCACTGGAATCTTTATGGTTCTTTTCAGGAATTCCAGGATAGGACAATTGAAATTCTATCTCTCCATCATCAGAGTCTATATATTTCTTAACATCTTTACTGATATTCTTTCATTTGCCTGTAAATACTTTGGATTTGTAATTTCCAACTTTATACTTATCATCTTTCCCAAGTCTTGATGAATTTGTCAGAGATAGAAAGATGAAAGTTAAATTAACATATTCGAAAACTCTTACCATTTCTAATTATAATTAATAAAATCTTTAATCGAGAGGTTTAGCAGATTGATTATTTTATGGAATTTATGATTTTAATCTCTGTTGATAGTACTTGCTTTATTGATTGTTAGTAAATCTTCAGTCTTCTTTAATCTCAGCTCGATTCTATTCACTAAAATCTTTATCTTACTTTAGCGTACCTTCTTCAATGATGATAACCTCTGATTACAATTGTTCTTTAAGTTGAATTCTTTTTTAAGAAGTATTGATATCTATTAGATGTACAGAGACTTCTAATCTTAATAGATTTTACGAATAAAGAATATTTGAGGACCAAAAACTCTCTGAATTTAATGCAAATCCAGACTATCATATTTTTAAATAAATTATAAATTTCTTCAAAATTAAAAAATGATTACTGCTTTTGAGGTTTTACAATCAAAACATAAATTTTAATTAACTAAAATTTATGATCAAAAAGATTATTAAAAGGGGTTTGGGGTTTGGGGTTTGGG
>JAAEPP010000583.1 GCA_024232495.1 Flavobacteriaceae bacterium | reverse complement strand
ATATTACATTTGCACCCCGATTTATCCAAAAGAAGGAATGTTTAACACTACTTGTAGGTGAATGCAAGTAGCAAAAAAAATAAAAGTGGATACACTAAGTTATAAAACAATTTCAGCTAATAAAGCTACCGTTAATAAAGAATGGTTGCTTGTAGATGCTGAAGGTCAAGCTTTAGGTCGCCTTGCGAGTGAAGTAGCAATATTATTACGCGGAAAGCACAAACCTAATTTTACTCCTCATGTTGATTGTGGTGATAATGTTATCATTACTAATGCTGAAAAAATTACCTTGTCAGGAAACAAATGGGAAGATAAATCATACATAAGACACACAGGTTACCCAGGTGGTCAGCGTAGTCTTACTGCAAAAGAAATGTTTGGGAAAGACCCAGCTAGACTAGTAGAAAAAGCTGTAAAAGGGATGTTGCCTAAAAATAAATTAGGAGCTGCTCTTTTCAGAAACTTGAAAGTTTACGTTGGAACTGAACACGGACAAGAAGCACAAAAACCAAGAACCATTAATCTTAACTCTAAAAAGTAATGGAAGTAATACATAAAATAGGTAGAAGAAAAAATGCGGTTGCTCGTGTTTACGTTGCAAAAGGAAAGGGTAACATCAGCATCAATAAGCGTGAGTTTGAAAATTACTTTACAACAGGCACATTACAATATAAAGTAATGCAACCACTAATGTTAACAGACAACACAAAGAAATTTGACATAACTGTAAATGTTTTTGGTGGAGGTAATACTGGGCAAGCAGAAGCAATTCGTTTAGCAATTTCTCGAGCTATGTGCGAGTTAAACGAAGAAAACAGAGGAATCTTAAAACCAGAAGGTTTATTAACAAGAGATCCAAGAATGGTTGAACGTAAAAAATTCGGTCAGAAAAAAGCGCGTAAGAAATTTCAATTTTCGAAACGTTAGGAAATACAATACTTGGTTGGGTATTTTAGGATGCCCAACTCAAGTAATAAGTTCTTATATATCCGTCAAGTTATATTTGACAAACAATTTTAAAATCGCTGTTACTCCGAGAGTCGGAGAGTTAGTTTAGCATCTAAACCCTTTCACAAGAAAAGGTTGCTATCTATAATAACACAAGAACGTAAACTATTACAAAAATGGCAAACAACAACGAACAAGTAAAACAGTTACTTGACGCAGGTGTACACTTTGGTCACCTAACAAGAAAATGGAATCCTAATATGGCACCGTATATCTATATGGAGCGTAATGGAATCCATATTATCAATCTTTATAAAACAGCTGCAAAATTAGAAGAAGCTAATGAAGCTCTTAAAAAAATTGCAGCAAGTGGACGAAAAATTCTTTTCGTAGCTACAAAAAAACAAGCAAAAGATATCGTTGCTGATAAAGCAGGAAAAGCAAATATGCCTTATATTACTGAAAGGTGGCCAGGAGGTATGCTAACCAACTTTGTTACTATCAGAAAGGCCGTTAAAAAAATGGCTGCTATCGACAGATCTAAGCAAGATGGAACTTTCAATTCTTTATCCAAAAAAGAACGTTTAGCGGTAGATCGTACCAGAGCAAAACTAGATAAAAACTTAGGCTCAATCGCAGATATGACGCGCCTACCAGGTGCTTTATTCGTGGTTGATACCACTCGTGAACACATCGCAGTTAAGGAGGCTTTAAAATTGAAGATTCCAATTTTTGCAATGGTTGATACGAACTGTGATCCCAATGTAATTGATTATGTAATTCCATCAAATGATGATGCCTCAAAATCAATTGAAAAAATTATGACCAGTGTTTCTAACGCTGTTATTGAAGGACTTAGCAGCCGTAAAAACGGGAAAGATAAAGCCGAAAAAGAAGCTGACACAACTCCTGAAGCTACACCAGCAGAGGAAGCTACACCAGCTCCAAAAGCTAAAACTGCTCGAAAAAGAGTTGCATCAGTAGATATTAAAGAAGTTTCTTCAGAAGAAGAATAAAATAAGCATACTTACCACAAAAGTCGTTTTAGTTTTATTCTTTTCAAGGATTACTATAACGACTTTTATATAAATTAAATAAATAACTAAAATTTTAATAAAAGATGGCAAATATAACAGCCGCAGACGTAAAAAAATTAAGAGATGCAACCGGTGCTGGAATGATGGATTGTAAAAAAGCTCTTGTAGAGGCAGAAGGCAACTACGATGAAGCTGTTGCTATACTCCGTAAAAAAGGACAAAAAGTTGCAGAAAAAAGAGCCGATAGAGATTCTAGTGAAGGGGCCGCAATCGCAGTAGTAAATGACTCCAAAACAGAAGGGGCATTAATTGTATTAGGATGTGAAACTGATTTTGTTGGGAAAAATAGTGATTTTGTTGCGTTAGCTACTAGTTTAGCTGAATTAGCAATGAACCATAACGATCAAGAATCTTTCTTAAATGCAGATTTTGGTGGTATGACTGTTGCAGAAAAAATGATTGAGCAAACAGGAGTTATTGGAGAAAAAATTCAAATTAATGGCTTTAAAAGATTAGCTGCTCCATTTGTAGGTTCTTATATTCACGGAAACAAAATTGCTGCTTTAGTAGGGTTGGCTTCTGGTGAAAATAGTGCTGATGTTGTTGCTAAAGATATAGCAATGCAAGTTGCTTCTATGGGAGCTACTACTTTATCTTACAAAGATTTTGACCCCGCATTTGTTGCTTCAGAAACAGAAGCTAGAATTGCTGTGATAGAAAAAGATAATATTGAAAGAGGACGTTTAGGAAAACACCTAATCAATGTGCCTCAATTTATTTCTAGAGCTCAATTAACTGATGAAGCTATTGAAGTTGCAAAATCTAAAATACAAGACGAACTAAAAGCAGAAGGAAAGCCTGAGCAAATCTGGGATAGAATTCTTCCTGGAAAATTAGAGCGTTTT
>JAAEPP010000582.1 GCA_024232495.1 Flavobacteriaceae bacterium | reverse complement strand
TAAGACCCTTAATATTTGTATTATCACTGAGCACTCAATATATGCCTTCAGTAAAAATTAGACATAGAGTAACTTCTACCTTATAATTTAAGAATATCTAGTTGAATCTTTAATTAAAAATCTTTTATACTAATTTTCCTGTAATGATTTAAAAAAATCATAATTCATATTTTTTGGAAAATATAATGCAATTGTTTCGTAGATTATCACACTGGAGACTCGCACCATTTTGGAATTTTTTTTTTGGGGAGCTAGGAAAAATACAAAATATAAGATAAGAACAATAAATAAATATTGATGATTGCAGATTTAAATGTATGTAATTTAAAGCTCAAAAACATTATTATACAATTGATGGAACCTATTTTATGAAGAAAAAAATATCGGGAAAACGTCCGTTTTTTTGGCGCGATTGACTCTTCTATTCATCTTTCAGAATCCTTAAATTTGGAATAATATTGTACAATCGGTAATAGCTTCAGTTACAATTCATAAATATAGTGACTTTTTTCATAAAATTATTTAATTGCCAGTCCAAAGTTTATGCTAATCAGACAATAATGAGCATTTTATTGGTAAAAACCTATATTACAAATTTTCAACAAATCTTTGTTGGATTTCTAGATCCCTAATTTTCGAGATAAAACTGTGCAATCCATATAAGCTTTGAATGCTATTCACACAAATAGTAACTTTTATAATTTAATTTTACAATTTCCAGTTCCAAGTTTAAGCAAATAGGACAAAAAATAAGTTTTTTATGACAAAAAACGTACACGTCCGATTTTTCGTCAGTTTTTTGTTAATCTCTCATAATCCTTATATTTTGGAATGTTATTGTACAATTGAGTTAAGCTTCAGTTACAATTCTTACATATAGTGACTTTTGTCTTATAATTCCGCAAATGCCAGTCTAAAGTTTATCTTAATCGGACAAAAAATGAGCAT
>JAAEPP010000581.1 GCA_024232495.1 Flavobacteriaceae bacterium | reverse complement strand
TACATTTGATTTTATTTTTTCAACAAGTTGATTATTATTTTCAGCGTCAGCAAATATTGTATTATCATCAGCAAAGTTACAGAGGGATCCATCTTTAACAATATAAAAAATATCATTAATAAAAATGTTAAAAAGTAGTGGTCCTAATATAGATCCTTGCGGTACTCCATTTTCAAGAGCCTCCCATGAGCTATATGCACCATTTACTCTAACTCTCTGTTCCCTATTAGAAAGATAGCTAAGAAGAAGGTCTAGTGCTAGAGGATTAAGACCATACGCCTCTAGTTTGGCAATGAGAAGGTCTTTTGGTAAGCAATCAAAAGCTTTTGACAGATCCATCAAAACAGCTCCAACATGTTTTGATTTTTCGAGAGAAAACTTCCACTCCTCAATCAACCTTATCAAGGCGTGTTGCGAGGAGAATTTTTTCCTATAAGCACAGAGAAAATCAGAGAGTTTTGCATCGATGAAAGTTTGCATTTGTATTTCAATGATTTTTTCAAATATTTTAGAAAAAGAAGTTAGTAAACTTATGGGTCTATAGTTTTCTTTATTGAAGGGGTCATTCTTTTTATAGATTGGTGTAACATTTGCCTTTTTCAGCAGAAATGGAAATTTACCTTGCTCGATGCATTTATTAATTATGACTGTTAGAGGTTTGGTTATCTGTTTGCATGCTATTTTTAAGAATTTTGCATTAATGTGATCAAAGCCGGGGGCTTTACGGTGGTTCAGATTTCCAATTATTGCCTTAGTAGTTGATTCATTTATTTTTTCAAAATCAAATTTTTCGCTAGAACTGTTATTATTCTTGATATTTACTATACTAGAATGAGAGTTATAAAATTCAACAATCTCCGATACAGGCTTGTTCTTCATATGATTGCTGTTTTGGACATTGTTCTCTCTGGCCCAGTAGTTTCCTACATCTACTAAGTATTTGTTTATGATTTCAGAAATATCTGTTGGGTGTGTGATGAGTTTTTCATCTTCTATTAGAGTTATTTCAGTGTCAGTTTTGGAGGACTTTCTGAAGAAAAAAGGTTTCAGTTTTTTCCAAAAAGTTTTTGAGTCCAATGTGCCATTTTCACAGATTTTGCTGAAGTATTCCTTTTTGGATTTTTTCCTCAGGTTTACACAATAATTTCTTTGCTTTTTGAATTCTGACCAATTTTCAACTGTTTTGTTTTTAAGATAATTGTTTTTTAACTTTGAACGTAACATAACAGCCTTTCGGTGAGCTTTACTTAGTGGAATGTTATTTGCTCTAACAACTTTTTGCTTTAATGGTGCATGTCTGTTCAAAACTTTACAGAAAATATTTTCAAATCTTGAAAATGATGCTTCTGCATCGAATATACTTTGACATGTTTCAAAATCTGCAGCTTCTAGGTCAGAACAAAAGTTTTCTCCATTGAATTTTTTCATATTTCTATACTGAAATATTTTTGGTGGTCCTTTGGGGAGTTTAGCTCTCCAACAGGTTAAGATCATTTTATGGAAATCACTCAGACCTGTTTCTGGTGTCGAACTATTTTTAAAGAAATGCTTTTGATTTGTCAGTATAACATCTATTAGTGTAGGACTGCAATTTGATTTATAACATGTGGGACTGTTGATTAGGTTTTTCAGAGAATAAGTGTCACATAAAGTTGTTAGATGTTGATTATCAGGTTGATAATTTAAATCCCCTATGACAATAATATTATCATACAGACCACTCCCTTCATCAATGGCTTTAGATAAAGCATTTGTGTACAGCTGATCATCTGCATTTGGTGGTCTGTATGTAGCTAGTATAAGCCATTTGTGTTTTACAAGATTTAATTCAAATGGAATCAATTCAATAGAACTATTTTCAAGCTTAGTTAATATTTTGCTAGGCAAGTTATGTTTTATATAGACTAGGAGCCCACCTCCATGTGCATTTCTGTCAAGTCTTAATGGGGGTTTGTACCCATTTATGGTAAACTGTTGTGAAGGGAAAGTATTATCCAATTTAGTTTCACTTATTACAATACAATCTAAACTTCCCTTAACAATTATTTCTTTAAATTCTTCAAATTTATTTCTTATGCTGTTTATGTTTAAATGTGTTAAAATTGGACACTTATGATTTTCCTTTCTTATTTGCAAAATATTTTGAAAAATATCATCAGCAGTATTTTCTATAATTTCTGTGCAACTGTTAACTGACTGATTAATATCTGGGGTGAGAGAAGGGGTGTTCAGGCAGGGGATTATAGATTTCTGTCATATCAAGAGGTCAGGCTTGATGTTTTGTATGATATTTAAAGCAAGCTTGCTTGTGCCCCTTTTACTAAGATGCAACATGCTACCATTCAAATCATCTTCTTCAATATTGTCATTATTGATTAAGCAGTAACCTCTTGATTCACTTTCTTTGTTGAGAATGTCATTAACCTGGTTGATTTTATTATTCAAGAAAGGTTTATCCC
>JAAEPP010000580.1 GCA_024232495.1 Flavobacteriaceae bacterium | reverse complement strand
TTACTGAGGGAAGATCCTCGGAGCCTGCGGGTTCAGAGGGGCTGAGGGTGCTGGAACGAACGGCTGGAGTTCATGGGCCACTTGAGCAGCCACTCTTCCTTCTGCCTCCCTTCTCAGCCGGACCTCTGCACGCCTGGCCGATGCCTCCTCATCAGCTTGGGTCTTCTTGCAGACATAGCCGAACCATGCTGTGAATCCGACGACCAGCACGATCAGGGCAAGGATTACGGCTATCACTGTTATTAGGGTCCATTTTCTAATGACATCCGTTTTCTTGCCCGAGGCCTTGAGCGTCGTTTCATTCTCATCCACCTCCTTTTGCAGAAGTTTCTGACTGGTTATGTGCTCGACGTTGTTGATCAACGCTCGGTACGCATCATAACTCGCTTGGGACGGGGTTTTTGCGTATTCCTCGTCGTTGAGATTTAGACTCGTTTTGACTACGTTGGTCAGTGTCTCTGATAGACTGCTCCCTGTCGGTACGTCACGAGAAGCCCATCCGGAGAGGACAGCCATCCT
>JAAEPP010000579.1 GCA_024232495.1 Flavobacteriaceae bacterium | reverse complement strand
TTCCCTTTCCTTCCCTTCCTTCCCTTAGGTTAGGTTTTATTTAATTATTTAAATTTAAATTTAGATAAGAGCTCTTATCTAAATTTAAATTTAAATAATTAAATAAAACCTAACCTAAGGGAAGGAAGGGAAGGAAAGGGAAGGGAAAAGGTCAAGCTACAAATAGAACGTAAATAAAGTCAAAGGAAGGAGGTATAATACAGGGTGAAAAGAGGTCTACTGAAAGTATGGGTTTTCTCAGGGTTAATATAGCGTTACTTTAAAAAGTATGTATTATTTTACAGGGGAATAATGGCTGTATAACTTTCTAAAGAGCATAAATTCTTTCAATTCAGCTCGATAAACCATTGCTGTTACTATATTAATTTTCAACTTGCATGCAATGCTCGTTATTTTTAAAATAACAATAAATTAAAACCATAATAATTTTTTTTTAAAATTTATATGTGTTACATATTTTATTACCTATAAAATTATGATGGTTAAAAATGAAGTACATTTTCATGTATGTAAAAATTGTAATTATATTTATGCTAAAGTTTTAAATTCTTCTGACTATAGAATTAAATATTGTAGTAAGGAATGCTGGTTAAGCTACCATATAATAAGAAAGATTTAACTTATTTTGCTGTTACTTCTTTACTTTTCTTATTTCTTACTTTATATACAACAAAACTAGCTATAATTAGTAGTACTACTATAGAAACAATAGTTATAATTAAAGTAACAGAAATCTTATTTTCATTTTTATTTTTGTCTTTTTCTCCTCCAATTGTATCTACACTATCACCACAAGTTAAAAAACCATTAAAACAATTACATTCTGCTTGAAAATTATTAATAGCACAATGATTTCTTGTTACCTCTTCTTTTTTTGTTTTACTCAAATTATTAAACCAAGTTCGGCAACTTTCTCCTATTGAACTTTCATCTAACATAGCAATACAAAAATTGTTTTTGAATCCAGTTAACTTATCTGGTTTACAATTATTACTCTTATAATGTGTTAAACATTGGGATTTATAAAATGAATTACTAAATTGATTATTTTCAACTTCGTTTATAGAAGTTGTAGTCCAAAATGATCCTTCTATAGTCGGATTAAATTCAAAATAGCCACCTGTAGTTGGAACGTATTCTAAGTCTATTGCTCTACATATCTCAACAGTCGAAGAACCATCTCTTATAACTTCTCCCCCATAAACTATATTGTATTTAGTATCAAGAGGTTGGTTGTCCAATTTTGCTTTTGCCATTACACATTTTGCACAGTCATTATAAGTCAACAAGTTATCATTATCACAATTATAGTTAAATTTAGTACACGCTTGTAAATTGGGATCACATACATCATTTCCAGAGAAATTGGCTAATAATTGACCCTCTCTAGGTTTTTTATTTGTACCAACTAAAGCATTTGCATTTTGATAAAGACCAATTGGACTTAAGTTTTTCAAGTCGGGCATATCAATTGTAATTGTTCTGATTCCTTCAGGAGTTACTGTTCCGGGGTCGGACATGTTTTATATTTATTAAAACAAATGAAAAAAAATTTTAAACCTAAACCAAATTATAATCTAATTTAACCTAGGGTCTGTCACGTCTTCTTACTTATATATATATAATATAATATAATAGAGAGGAAGTGAATCTAGTTGCAATTTAATCAGAAATTTTAAAAATAAAAATAAAAAATATTTAAAACCTGAACAAAATGATTTAATTAATATTTATAGAAAATTAAATTAGAACCTTGACTTGCATTATCCGAGTTAAATTGAGCGAATGTATTTACATAATGTAATCTTTCAATAATTTCTTCTTTTGAAGGGTCTTTATAATAAATAGGAGTTCTATGTCCGATTTGCCACACA
>JAAEPP010000578.1 GCA_024232495.1 Flavobacteriaceae bacterium | reverse complement strand
TGTTGCTGCCGTTTCAGAACCAGCAGATGAATCTTTAAGAAATTCTAAGAATATTGATTTTGTAAATCAAGTTGCCGAAAAAAACGTAATGATGTCCATTGAAAACATAAGAAACCAAAGCCCTGTTTTAGTTGAAATGGAAAAGAATCATGAAATTAAAATTATTGGAGGAATGTATGATATTTCAAATGGTGAAGTAACCTTCTACAATTAACAAGTCGATTTAGATTTTAAAAAAAGAGGCTGTTAAAAAAACAGCCTCTACTCTATAAATCTTGTTATCTAGAAATTATCAATAGATGATTTTAGTGTTAATTAATTGTTACCTACTTAAGACTTAAAATTCATTAAAAAGAACTTAATAATAGTATATTGCGTTTTTATAAATTATTAGAATGATGAATTGGGAACAGCTACTATCATTAAGAAGGCAAGGTGATACAAATAAAAGATTACGAATTGAACAAGATGAGACACGGTTAGGTTTTGAGGTAGATTACGACCGGATTATCTTTTCATCAGCATTTCGAAGTTTACAGGATAAAACGCAAGTAATACCATTATCAAAAACATCCTTTGTTCATACTCGACTTACTCATAGTCTAGAAGTTTCTGTAGTAGGACGATCTTTAGGTAGGATTATAGGGAAGGCGGTTTTAGAGAAATATCCTCAGTTAAAAAAGACACACGGTTATCAAAGTAATGATTTTGGAGCGATTGTAGCAGCAGCATCATTAGCTCATGATATAGGGAACCCTCCATTTGGACATAGTGGCGAAAAAGCCATTGGCGATTTTTTTTTAAATGGAAAAGGGAAGCGTTTTAAATCTCAATTACCACCAAAAGAATACCAAGACCTTATTGATTTTGAGGGAAATGCTAATGGATTTAAAATTTTATCTGAAACAAAAAATGGCGTAGAAGGAGGATTACGGCTATCCTACGCAACTTTAGGTGCCTTTATGAAGTATCCAAAAGAATCACTTCCAAAAAAACCATCCTTAAATATTTCAGATAAAAAATATGGTGTTTTTCAGTCAGAAAAAGACTTTTTCCTTGAGGTAGCTAAGGAGTTAGGCCTTCAAAATAGAGGCGATCGTAAGGACATGAGTTTTAGTCGCCATCCACTAGCTTTTTTAGTAGAGGCGGCAGATGATATTTGCTATACTATTATTGATTTTGAAGACGGGATTAATTTGGGTTTAATTGATGAAGAGTTTGCACTTGAATATTTAATTAAACTCGTAAAAGATAACATAAACACTGTTAAATACACTAGTTTAAAGAAATCTTCAGATCGTTTAGCTTATTTGCGCTCATTAGCTATTAATACTCTAGTCACTGAGGCTGCATCTGTTTTTATTAACAATGAAGAGGCTATCCTAAATGGAAAATTCACTACATCTTTATTAGATAAAAGCAACTATAAAGCTCAAGTTGACGATATTATAAAAATTAGTATTCAAAAAATTTATAATAGCAAGAATGTAATAGACAAAGAGATAGCAGGTTATAAAATCTTAAATACACTCCTAGAAGTTTTTACAAATTCAGTTGAAAACTATAAAACTGGCGTTACAACTCAATTTGATCAGTTAATATTAAATGATTTAATTTTAGGAAATCCAGATGATTCTTCTTTGTATCAATATTTGATTGAAACTTGCAATTACATCTCCAGACTTACCGATAGTAACGCAATGTTGAATTTTCAAAAAATTAATGGGAATCTCTCTTAGAGGACCGATATTGAGATTTCGAAAATTGAAAATTATTCACACTATCTTAAATAAAGGTAGCTTTTATTTTTTTACAGTTTCGCTCTAATATTTCATTAAATGATTGAATTTTACAATTAAATGCTCATTAAGTGTTATAAAAAAGTTATAAAATTCATAATATGACTATTATAAGTGAAAAATTAGTTAATTTCACGAACCTAAAAAAATTAAAATTTTTACTACTATGAAAAAATTACTTTACTTTTTTGTATTAATACTAACGAATTCATTATTCGGTCAGGAATACAAAAGCTCAGTGAATGCTTATTTGAATGCAAACAAATCGGAATTGGGTATTGAATCTCAAGACTATGATGATCTTATTATAGACAGGCATAGCTATTCCAAAAGTATGGATGTTGAAAATGTCTATGCAATCCAACGGCACCAAGGAATAGAAATATTTAATTCTGTTTCTTCGTTTGCAATTAGAAATGGACAAGTTTTGAATGCTGGATTTTCATTCAAAAAAAACATTTCAGAAAAAGTTAACACTACAAGTCCTTCAATCAATGCTACAACAGCAATTAACAATGCTGCTCAAAGCCTAGGTCTTATTACTCCTTCTAATATTGAACTTATTGATAATGTTTCTGATAATAAATTCATATTTTCTGATGGAGGAATTTCTTTAGAAAATATCCCGGTTAAATTGGTGTATCAGGCCCAAGAAGACAATTCGTTAAGACTTGCTTGGGATTTAAGTATTTATTTGTTAGATGCTTCTCATTATTACAGCGTTAGAATAGATGCAGTTAATGGGAATCTTTTAGATACTATTGACTGGGTTGTAAACTGTGCCGTTGAAAAAGGAATGTTTAGTAATCATACCCACATAAAAGATAACAATCGTTTATTTTCTCAAACCAAAAATATGGCATTATCAGGTGGTGCTCAGTATCGAGTATTTGCTATGCCAATTGAAAGCCCAAACCATGGAGTAGATACTCTAGAAGCTGATCCTTCTGGTGAAGGCGAGGGATCTCCTTTTGGATGGCACGATACTGATGGTGCTCCTGGAGCTGAGTATACCATAACTAGAGGTAATAATGTTTGGTCAAAAGATGATATAAACGCAAACAATGGATCAGATGGTATTTCTGCCGATGGAGGAGCTGAACTTATCTTTGATTTCCCATACATTTTTGATGCTCCACCAGTCGAAATGATAGAAGCTTCAACAGTAAATCTATTTTATTGGAATAATTTAATGCATGATATTTACTATCAGTATGGTTTTGATGAAGCGAGTGGAAATTTCCAAGAAAACAACTATGGAAATGGAGGAAATGGAAGTGATTCAGTTAACGCTGATGCACAAGATGGAGGAGGTACAAATAATGCCAACTTCGCCACTCCCCCTGATGGATCTAATCCAAGAATGCAGATGTTTTTATGGGACGGTGCAGTTACTTCCGGACCCCTATTAACGATAAATGATGGTCCTCTAACAGGTGATTACGATGGGATCCCAGCGGCCTTTGGTGGAGAAATTGTAGATTTAACAGAAGATTTAGTATTGGTTGAAGATGATGTTAATGGTACTGAAGACCCAAATGATGCTTGTGACCCTATTACTAATGGAGGAGATTTGAACGGAAAAATTGCAGTAATAAGAAGAGGAGAATGCGAATTTGGTTTTAAATCATTAGCAGCTCAAAATGAAGGTGCTGTTGCAGTAATTATGGTTAATAATGTTGACGGAGATGCTATCACAATGGCTGGTGGTGCTGTTGGAGATCAAGTAACTATACCATTGTTTATGGTGGATAATATTGTTGGTGAAGCAATTATTGAAGAATTATTAATAGGAACAATTAACGGAACCATTAATGGTGTTACGGTTGGTCCTCAAATAGATGGAGATTTGGATAATGCAATTATAGCTCATGAATATGGTCACGGTATATCCAACAGACTTACAGGTGGAGCTAACAATACCAGTTGTTTAAACAATGCAGAACAAATGGGAGAAGGATGGAGTGACTATGTAGGTTTAATGCTAACAATGGAGCCCGGCGACCAGGGATCCGACATCAGAGGCATTGGTACTTACGCAACAGGTCAGCCAACTGATGCTCAAGGAATAAGAGAGGCTCCGTACAGTACAGATTTTGCTGTTAATAATTATACCTACGCTGATTCAAATAATAATGTGTCTCAACCACACGGAATTGGATTTGTTTGGGCTACTATGCTTTGGGATATGACTTGGTTATTAATCGATGAATACGGATTCGATCCAGATCTATACAATGGAACAGGTGGTAATAACATAGCTATCCAATTAGTGATGGATGGTATGAAATTACAAAATTGTTCTCCCGGATTTGTTGACGGAAGAGATGCCATATTGGAAGCGGATGAATTAGCAAACGATGGTGTAAATCGTTGTTTAATTTGGGAAGCTTTTGCTAATAGAGGTTGTGGATTTAGTGCCGACCAAGGAAATTCATTCAATCGTTCAGACCAAGTTGAAGCATTTGATCTTCCTGTAATTTGTGGTGGTTTAGGGACTAATGATAATTTATTAGAAAATAATTTTATCATCTATCCAAACCCATCAAATGGAAAAATTAATATACAACCGTTATTAGATTTTGGTGCAGGAACAGTTTCTATATATGACATGAATGGTAGAGAAGTATATACCGAAAAAACTTCTTTACAAAATACAGTTTCTTTGAATGTAGAAGGTTTAACAACAGGACTTTATATTATACAAATAAGCGGAGCAGATTATAATCACACTGCTAAATTGGTGATAAAAAAATAATACGTTTTAAATAAGTATTTTTAAAAAAAAGCTGTCTTTCATGACAGCTTTTTTTATAGGTAAGAGTTTAACAATTGGGTTATTTTATTTACGGAAATACCAACGATATCTTGTAATTGATCAATAGATCCTTGATCTGGAAATTCATCAGAAATACCAATATTTTTTAACGTTTTTTTGTAATTATTTTTGATATAAAACTCATTGACAGCGCTCCCAAAACCACCCATTGCAATCCCGTCCTCTACAGTGATTATGATATTATATTTTTTAAATATACGATGCAATAATACTTCATCAATGGGTTTGATAAAACGCATATCATAACAAGAGACTTCTTTGGGGTCTTGACATTTAGTTATCCCGTCAATAACATTGTTTAAGACGCTGCCAATAGTTAAAACAGCAATGTTATTTCCTTTTTTCAGTTGCAATCCTTTTCCAATTTCAATTTTTGAAAATGGTTTTCTCCAAGAAATAATTTTTCCTCTTCCTCTGGGGTATCTAATCGCTATTGGCTTTTTTAAACCTAATTGAGCAGTATACATAATATTTCGAAGTTCTACCTCGTTTCTAGGAGCAAAAATGATTAAATTTGGTATACATCGTAAATAACTCATATCAAAAATACCGTGATGTGTTGCGCCATCTTCACCAACCAAACCAGCTCGATCTAAGCAAAAAATGACCGGTAGGTTTTGTAGGCAAACATCGTGAATTAATTGATCGTAAGCTCTTTGTAAAAAAGTTGAATAAATATTACAAAATACAATATTTCCTTGTGTGGTCATTCCAGCTGAAAAAGTGACTGCATGTTGTTCAGCTATTCCAACATCAAACGCTCTTTTAGGAAATATTTCCATCATGTATTTCAATGAACTTCCAGTGGGCATTGCGGGAGTTATTCCAATTATTTTTTTATTTATTGTTGCCAATTCAACCAATGTTTTACCAAAAACATCCTGAAACTTTGGCGGTATATCTTTCTCATTCTTATACTGAATCTCTCCTGTAGCAGCATTAAATTTTCCAGGCGCATGGTAGAGTACTTGATTTTCTTCTGCTTGTTTCAGGCCTTTTCCTTTTTTTGTAATTATATGTAATAATTTTGGGCCATTGATTTTTTTTAATCGATTAAGTTCGTCAACTAAATCATTTAAATTGTGTCCATCAATAGGACCGGAGTAGTTAAAGTTTAAAGCTTCGAAAATATTATCGGTATTAGGGGTTTGATCTAGAGTTACTTTTAGTAAATATTTTTTTAATGCACCTACACTTGGATCAATTCCTATAGCGTTATCATTTAAAATTACTAATAAGTTAGTATTTGTTACTCCGGCATGATTTAAAGCCTCAAACGCCATTCCGCTCGCAATAGATGCATCACCAATAATTGCGATATGTTGTCTTTTAAAATTTTTGGCGAGTTGAGAAGAAACGGCCATCCCTAATACTGCAGATATAGAAGTACTACTATGACCTGTTCCAAAGGCATCGTATATACTTTCAGACATTTTTGGAAAACCGCTAATTCCATTGAATTGTCTATTGGTATGAAATTTATTCTTTCTGCCCGTTAGTATTTTATGACCGTAAGCTTGATGTCCAACATCCCACACGATAATATCCTCGGGAGTGTTAAAAACATAATGTAAAGCTATCGTTAGTTCAATAACTCCCAGACTGGCCCCCAAATGTCCTTCCTTGGCAGCCACAAGATCAATTATTTTTTTTCTAATTTCTGCTGCTAGTTCCGGTAATTGTTCTAGTGAAACTTTACGAAGATCTTCAGGGTAAAGAATGTTATTTAAAATTGACTTCTGCATTTTGTAAAGATACAGATTTGATGTTGTATTTTTGAATTTACAAAAAAAGGAATCCCTTGATAGAACCTCATAGTGATAGTTATTTTATGAAACAAGCCTTAGTTGAGGCGAACGAAGCGCTAAGTAAAGGCGAAGTTCCTATTGGTGCTGTAATTGTTTGTGAAAATCAGATTATCGCCAGAGGGCATAATTTAACTCAAACATTAAATGATGTGACTGCACATGCAGAAATGCAGGCTATAACAGCTGCTGCAAATTTTTTGGGAGGTAAGTATCTATTAAATTGTACTTTGTATGTGACTTTAGAGCCTTGTCAAATGTGTGGAGGAGCCTTATTTTGGAGCCAAATTTCAAGGATAGTTTATGGCGCAAAAGATAAGGATAGAGGTTGTATTAATTTAAAGACAAAGCTGCATCCTAAAACAAAAATAATAGGAGGTATTCTAGAAAAGGAGTCATCTAACATTATTAAAAGATTCTTTATTGATAAACGAAATTTGAACTAAAAAAAAACTCATTTGCTTTAGCAAATGAGTTTTTATAAAATCGTGGCTTCTATTTCTTAGTCGTGAATTACGCGAACTTGACCTGCAACCATTCCTTTTCGACCTTCTTCTTCTACGTATTCTACCTTGTCTCCTTCGTTTAATGCTTCGCCATTAAGACCGGTTACGTGAACAAAGATGTCTTTACCTGTGTCATCATTTGTTATAAATCCGAAACCTTTTGATTCGTTAAAAAACTTTACTGTACCTTCCATTTTTATTTAAAAAAAAATTAATAATGAGCAAATATAGTAGATTTATTAAATAATTGTGCTAAAAACTTGTGATTAAAATTTTCTTTGTATTTCAATTATCCTTAGAATTATTAAACGCTCTCATTTTTTTTATACTTTCTTCTGTTAACATATAATCTTTTATATCTTTATTTTTCCACCGATTATAAATGAATAAAGGCATTACAATAAACATCAGTAACATCAATGATACTCCAATTAAGTAATCACCACTCATATTATTTTCAGGCTTAACATAAAATCCAAGGCAAAGCCCAATAAAAGAAATAATTAACAGAAATTTTATCAAATATTTCATTTTTCGTTCAATCTTAAATTCAAATCTTTTAATTGCTGATCATCTATATATGAAGGAGCATTTATCATAACATCTCTTCCTGAATTATTCTTTGGAAACGCAATAAAATCTCTTATGGTTTCTTGACCTCCAAGTATCGAAACCAATCTATCCAATCCAAATGCTATACCGCCGTGAGGTGGAGCTCCGTATTGGAAGGCATCCATTAAAAAGCCAAATTGAGCTTTTGCCTCTTCGGGAGTAAAACCAAGATATTCAAACATCATAGCTTGTGTTTCTTTATCGTGAATCCGTATAGAACCTCCTCCAATTTCATTTCCATTTAAAACTAAATCATACGCATTAGCTTTAACTGATCCTGGAGCTGTTTTCAACAGCTCAATTTGTTCAGGTTTTGGTGAAGTAAAAGGATGGTGCATCGCATGAAATCTTTCAGTCTCTTCGTCCCATTCTAACAAAGGAAAATCTACTACCCATAAAGGGGCAAATTCGTCATTTTTTCTTAAACCTAAACGCTCCCCCATTTCCATTCTTAAAGCACTTAATTGCGCTCGTACTTTATTGGTTTCGCCGGAAAGAATACAAATTAAATCACCTGCTTTAGCGCCTGTAGCTTCTGCCCATTTCGAAAGATCTTCTTGAGTATAAAACTTATCTACAGAAGATTTGTAAGTTCCATCCTCATTACATTTACAATAAACCATTCCTGAGGCACCTATCTGAGGACGTTTTACCCAGTTGATTAGTTTGTCTATATCTTTCCGAGAATAATTATTCCCGCCAGGGATAGCAATTCCAACAACTAATTCGGAATTGTTGAAAACTGCAAAATCTTTATGCTTTGCAAATTCATTCAACTCTCCGAATTCCATTCCAAAACGAATATCAGGTTTGTCATTCCCGTACAATTTCATTGCACTATCATAAGTCATTCTTGGAAAGTTACTAATCTCGATTCCTTTAATTTTTTTTATTAAATGGCGCGTCAACCCCTCGAAAGTTAATAAAATATCTTCTTGCTCAACAAATGCCATTTCACAGTCTATTTGTGTAAATTCAGGTTGTCTGTCAGCTCTTAAATCTTCGTCTCTAAAACATTTTACAATTTGAAAATATTTATCCATACCTCCAACCATTAACAATTGTTTAAAGGTCTGAGGTGATTGTGGTAAGGCGTAAAATTGGCCTTCATTCATTCTTGAAGGAACTATAAAATCTCTTGCTCCCTCGGGTGTTGATTTTATTAAATAAGGAGTTTCTATTT
Source organism: Flavobacteriaceae bacterium (assembly GCA_024232495.1). Taxonomy (GTDB): domain Bacteria; phylum Bacteroidota; class Bacteroidia; order Flavobacteriales; family Flavobacteriaceae; genus Marifrigoribacter. The sequence goes on along the minus strand of JAAEPP010000578.1, from coordinate 14,033 downwards.
CAACAAATTCTTTATTTGATAGATAATTCCTAACAGCCATAGTTACCTGATGGCGAAATACTAGGTTTTCACGAACAGGATTTCTTCTTATATCTAAATATCGATATTTCATTCTTATATCGTCACCTCCATCAGTTTCATCCTCAATTGTAAAAGGGGGTGTTAAGGATTCGTTTAAAATAGAAAAATCTGAAACTAAAATTTCGATATTACCAGTTGGAATAGTTGGATTTTTAGAAGCTCTTTCAATGACAGTCCCATGAACTTGGATCACAAATTCTCTTCCCAATAACTTAGCTTTTTCTATAAGTTTTTTAGAGGTACGCTCTTCGTCAAAAATAAGTTGTGTAATTCCATATCGATCTCTCAAATCAATCCAAATCATAAATCCTTTATCTCTGGATTTTTGAACCCAACCAGCTAAGGTTATCGATTCATTTATGTGACTTTCTCTTAATTCACCGCAAGTATGACTTCTAAACATTTTATTTTTTTATTACGTAACGTTACTTAAGAGTAACATTACATGAACTGCAAATTTAGTAAGATAAAAGAGCATATTATACTCTTTTTAAAAAATTATTACATTGATATTTAAAAGGATATAATTCTCCATATAAATTATAAACCTTTGCGAATAGGTAATTATTCCATAATCTTTAGTACATTAGTGAAGAACAATAAAAACAAATTATGAAACAAAACAACACTTTTCAAAATTTTATTCTGTTTTTACTATTTTTTTTACCTCTTTTTGCTTTTTCGCAGGAGACTATTAAAGGAACTGTAAACCAAACAGGAACTAACGAAGCGCTATCAGGAGCAAATGTCTTGATAAAAGGTACCTCCATTGGTACTATTACTGATTTTGACGGCAATTTTAGTATTGACGTTGAGACCTTACCAGTAACAATTGTAGTTTCATCTACGGGCTCTGTCACCAAAGAAATAGAAGTTAATTCATCTCAAATGATTTCAATCAGTCTTGACGAAGGTCTTGCATTGGACGAGGTTGTCCTGGTAGGAAACAGATCAAAGCCGAGAACAGCTATGACTTCACTGGTCCCAATTGATAATATTTCCGCAACGGAATTAAGAAGCACCGGAAAAGAAACGGTCGACAAAATGTTAACTTATAAAGTGCCTTCCTTTAATTCTACGAATCAAACGATTTCTGATGCTACAGCCCATTTTGACCCTGCAGATTTAAGAGGTTTAGGGCCAAGTAGAACCTTAGTCTTAGTGAACGGTAAAAGAAAAAACCAAAGTGCACTGGTGTACATAAATGATACTCCAGGAAAAGGGGAAGTTGGAGTAGATTTAAAAAGTATACCCGCAGCAGCATTAAAAAACGTTGAAGTACTTCGAGATGGAGCCTCAGCGCAATACGGTTCAGACGCGATTGCTGGTGTTATTAATATGGTATTAAGAGAAAATGTTGGAACAACCAATGTAAATCTTACAACAGGAATTACTACAGAAGGTGATGGGTTTAATTTAGGAGCAGATGTAAATACAGGTTTTGCCATTGGTGATAATGGAGGGTTTTTAAATGTAACCTTAGGATATTACCAGCAAGAAGAGACCAATAGAGCTGGATCACCGGGTAGTGATGTATTGTTTGGTGTAGAAGCAGATGATCCTGTTTGGGGAGATTGGCTAAGTCAAAATCCAGATCTGGGGATGACTATTGGACAGCCTAAACTACAAAAAGGAGATTTATTTTATAATCTTGGAATTCCACTTAGTGATGGAAAAGCTAAGTTATATTCATTTGGTGGTTATACCTATAGAGAAGGAACAAGTTACGCCTTGTATAGAGCTCCATATTGGGTAGGATCTGAAAATAATCCCTTGTATGATGGAGTTGGTGAATATCAAGGATTTCAACCTACATTTGAAACTCAAGTAAATGATAATTACAATACCGTTGGGGTCGAATTAGATCTTCTCGGATTTGATGTTGATGTTAGTGGAACTTATGGGAGAAATGCAGTCGATTACGAAGTTGGAAATAGTATCAACGTTTCATTAGGTGATGACAGTCCAACTCGTTTTGATGTTGGGGCTTACTCTTTTAGTAGTATGTTAGCTAACCTAGATGTTAATAGAACTTTTGGGAACTTTAATGTTGGTTTTGGTGCAGAGATGAGAAAAGAAACCTTTGAGGCTGTAGCTGGTCAAGAAGAATCATGGATTGATGGAGGCGCTCAATCTTTTCCTGGCTTACAACCTGCAAACGCTTTAAAAGAAGATAGAAAAAGTGCTGGTTTGTATGCGGACGTAGAATGGGATGCTACCGATAAACTATTATTTGGAGGAGCCATAAGATATGAGGATTTTAGCGATTTTGGAGATAATACATCTTGGAAATTAAGTGGTAGGTATATTCTTGGAGACAATAGGGGAGCTCTTAGAGCTTCTTTAGGAACTGGATTTAGAGCACCATCCTTGCATCAAATTTATTTAAGTAACATACAAACTTTGATTTCGGGAGGAACCGTTTCTAATCAAGGAACATTTAATAATGTAGATCCTGTGATTAGAGATGGACTGGGAGTACCGCAATTATCTGCAGAGACCTCTCAAAATTTTTCAGCAGGAATTACGTATAAAGTGACTCCAAAAATTGCAGTTACTGCTGATTTTTATCAAGTCACGGTTGACGACAGGGTACTGTTTTCAGGAGAAATTGGTTTTGATGGAGACGATACAACTATAAATCCCGTAGAAGAAATTTTGATTGATTATGACGTTACCAGTTTAAAATTCTTTACCAATGCCGTAGATACTAAAACTTCAGGTATTGATATTGTTGCCACGTTAAATAGAGTAAATCTTGGGAGTGGTACTTTTGGAGCTTCTTTAGCTTATAATTATAATAAAACAAGTATTGAGGGGGAAATTTCTACTCCTGCAATTTTGGCTGATAATGGTTATGAAATTTTTAACCGCAAAGAAGAATCTAGAATAACTAGTTCAAGACCACAAAGCAAAGCCATTTTAGGATTAAATTACAATATTAATAAATGGAATTTCACTTTGAATAATACTTACTTTGGCGAAGTAACTTGGCAACATTCTGATAATGGATTAAATGGTGCACCACTTGGACCAGGTGGAAGTAATCTTCCAACTGATGACGCTGCATACGACCAAACTTTTGGAGGTAAAGTATTGACAGACTTGATAGTTAATTATAAGTTCAATAGTAAGGTAACAGCTTTTGTTGCTTTTAATAATCTATTTAACGTTTATCCTGATACCATTGATACAAAAGGCGATTTTGTAACAGATTTAGGGGGTCGTTTTAAATACCCATGGGAAGTGAATCAATTTGGATTTAATGGTACCATAATTAATGGAGGAGTTTCATTTAGCTTCTAATTAACTAAAATAATTAAATCAAAACCCCCTTATTTAAATAAGGGGGTTTTTTATTAGTAAATAGAGTTTGTTAATCCTTTTAGAGATTGAATTTTTAATTTTATTTTGTGGGTAATAAAAAATAAAACGGGGACAATAATTAAGGTTAAAAATGTAGCTATTACAAGACCATAAATTACAGTCCAAGCTAAAGGTCCCCAAAATATTACATTGTCTCCACCAAAATAAATATTAGGATTAAAGTCGGTAAACAAGGTAAAAAAGTTTATGTTCAAACCTATCGCTAGAGGTATTAATCCTAGTATAGTTGTTATTGCAGTCAATAGTACAGGACGTAATCTTGCTCTTCCCCCTTCTATAATTGACTCTTTAATACTATCAGCTTTTAATAAATCCTTATCATTCATTCCCATTGAGATCATTTTTCGATCAATTAATAACTGCGTGTAGTCAAGTAATACAACACCATTATTAACAACAATTCCTGCGAGTGAAATAATTCCCATCATTGTCATCATGATCACAAAAGCACTTCCGGTGATTACAATACCACCAAATACACCGATTAAACTTAAAAATATTGCAAGCATTATTATAGCAGGTTTTGATACTGAGTTAAATTGGAAAATTAAAATCAAAAATATTAACCCAAGCCCCGTGAAAAATGCTCCTAATAAAAATGCCATTTGTTTATTTTGCTCCTCAATTTGTCCGGTATAATCTATTTTAATTTTATTTGGTAATTCAGTAAAATTTTTCATTTCACTTTGGATATTAGACACAATAACTCCTGCATCCGTATATCCTGGAGCTAACGCAGAATAAACAGTAACAACACGTTTTGTGCCTTTGTGTTTTATGGCACTAAATCCAGAACTGTTTTTTTGTTTTGCGATTACTGAGACCGGTATTTCTTTAATTTTTCCTGTTGCTTGATCTCTAAATATTATCTTTTGATCAAAGAGAGCATTGGTATTGTACCTGTCCTCCTTATTAAAACGGACATAGATGTCATAATCCTCACCATCTTCTTTATAAATACCTGCTTTAGATCCAAAAATTGAATTTCGTAAAAGCTGACCAACTTGTCCAGTGCTAACACCTAATTCCCCTGCTTTTTGTCGATCAATTTCTACCTGCATAGTAGGTTTAGATTTATTTACATCAATTTTTAGTTCATCAATTCCTGCAATATTTTTCGAGTTAATAAAATTCCTCATTCGTTCTGCAACCAAAATTAATTCAGCATAATCAGGCCCTTCAATTTCAATATTTATAGGTGGTCCTGCCGGGGGACCATTTTCATCTTTTTCAACGGATATTAAAACACCTGGATATATTCCAACCAAAGCTTTTTGTACTTTTTCCCTCAATAGTTTGCTATCTGCTCCACGTCGATACTTATACTCAGTCATTGAGGCAGTAATTTTAGCTTTATGAGGCATTTCTGCTGTTGATCCACCATCCGTTTGTGGATTGCCAGCTCCTTCTCCGACTTGGGAAACGACGCTTTCAACTAGAAAATTATAATCACCATCCATGTTTTCAGAATCATTTAAGATATGATATACCTGATTTTCAATTTCTTTAGTAATTTGATTGGTTTTTTCGATGTCGGTACCCTGAGGATATTCAATGTAAACTATTATTTGATTCGGAGTGTTGTCTGGAAAAAATTCTACTTTAGTCCTTTGTGAACCGATGGAGTAGCCAAAGCCTCCAAAAGCAACAAAAAGTAAAATTATTATTCCTACAGTAAGGACGTAAGGCATTGCTCCACTCAAAGCTCTTCGGAGTGTTTTTTCATAGAAACGTTCCCACTTCGGAATTGTTCGGTTTTGAAAACGATTTGCTAGTTTTCTTAGCCCAAATCTATAAGCCCACAACATGATAGCTGTAAAAATCATTACGCTACCTATACCTCTGTAGGCTCCTCCAATTAAGAAAATAATAAGGCCAATCCCTGAAACAACACTTGATAAAATGATAATTCTTTTGAGGGGCATTTCTGTGTCATCAGTTTTCATAAATTGAGAAACTATCACAGAATTAAAAAAGATAGCAACAAATAATGACGAACCTAATACTACCGATAGTGTAATAGGTAAATAAATCATAAACTCTCCCATTACTCCCGGCCATAAACCTAAAGGAATAAAAGCGGCAACGGTTGTTGCTGTAGATATAATAATAGGAAAAGCAATCTCACTAATACCTTTTTTCGCAGCATCAATTCGAGACATTCCTTCTTCGTCCATTAAACGGTATACATTTTCGACAACTACAATCCCGTTATCTACCAACATACCAAGCCCCATGATTAAACCAAAAAGAATCATTGTGTTCATAGTAAAGCCTAAATAGCTTAGAATCATCAGCGACATAAACATGGACATGGGAATTGCAAAGCCAACAAATAATGCATTCTTAAAACCTAAAAAGAACATCAATACACTCACCACTAAAATAATTCCAAATAGTATATTGTTAACTAAATCATCAACCTGTCCAATTGTTTTTGAAGATTGATCGTTAGAAATAGTAAGTTTTAAATTACTTGGGAATACCTCTTCTTTTGCTTTTTCTAGAATCAATTTAATTTTATCTGCTGCTGCCACCATATTTTTTCCAGCTCGTTTTTTTACATCAAGCATTACAACTCGCTGACCAAATTCTCTTGCATAGGTAGTCCTTTCTTTTTCTTTAAATTTTATAGTAGCTATGTTTTTAAGATAAATGGGGTTATTGTTATCAGATTTAACAACAAAGTTTTCTAGGTCTGCTGGAGAATTAATCTCTCCTAACACTCGAATCGTTCTTCTTTGCCCACTTGTAATAAAATTTCCAGCAGACATGGTGACATTTCCGTTGTTTATAGCTCCAATAATATCTTGAAAACTAACTTTTGCTGCCATCATTTTATAAATATCTACAGCAACTTCTACCTCTTTTTCTTGTGCACCACGAATGTCTACTTGCTTAATTTCAGGTAAATTCTCTATTTCATCTTCAAGATATTCGCCGTATTCTTTTAGTTTCTCTACAGGATAATCTCCAGAAATATTTATATTTAAGATGGGCATCTCCTCGGACATACTTAAATCAAACACATTAGGATCTACTTTAGCTCCGTTAAAGGTGGGCCAGTCTTCACCGGATATTTCTGTTTCTATTTCATCTTTTACTTTTTGTTTCGCTAATTCAACTTCTATGTCTTCGTCAAATTCAACAATAATCATAGAGACATCTTCTTGTGATGTTGAGGTAATCTCCACAACATTACTGACGGTTTTTAAAACGTCTTCCAACGGTGTTGTAATTAGTTTTTCGACATCTTCTGCGGTATTTCCTGGATAAATTGAATTTATATAGATTTTGGTTTCTTTAATTTCAGGAAAATTTTCTCTAGGCATGCTAAAATAAGCGGAAATCCCTGACAACAAAATAATGACCATCATAACATAAATGGTAGTTTTGTTATTAATAGCCCAAGAGGATAAACGAAATTCTTTATTAATATTTTTTTCCTTTTTACTCATTAGTTTCTGTATTTAGAATTTTCACGTCTTGTCCATCTTTTACGTTTCGAGCTCCTTCATTTACAATTACATCATTACTAACTAACCCTTCTAGAATTTCTACAAAATCTCCTTGCGTTTTACCTGTTTTTATGATGATTTTTTTAGCAATTGCTTCATTTTCAGGATTAATGTCTTGTGCTAAAAAAATGTATTGTTCTCCTAACGAGTTTTCTGATATTATACTTTGTGGTATCAATACAGCTTCCTTACTAGTATAATCGTTGATTTTAATTTTTGCTGTGAGATTTGGCTTTATATGTCTATCCTGGTTAGGAATATTGATGTTTATTTTGAAGGTTCTATTACCAGGATTAATAAAATTACTTACTTGATCCACTTTTGTAATTAATTTTTCATTTAAAACTGGGAAGAAAACTTCTGCCATTTTTCCTGAAGTAACATTACTCAGGTATCCTTCAGGAACTTCTGCTTCAATATACATTTTTTCAAGGTTTACTAGTCGGAAAACTGGTGATATACCTGCGCCAACAACGGTCCCTTCCTCGGTAATAATATCATCAATAACACCCGAAAAAGGGGCTCTAATTGAGGTTTTCTCTAACTGAGATTGCATTTGGTTTACAGCATTTTGCTGTCCCTCATAGGTAGCTTTTGCTTGTAAAAATTCAATTTCACTTCCTATTTTTTGTTCCCATAAACGCTTTTGTCTTTCAAAGGTTGTTTTAGCCAAACTTAGTTGAACTTTCATTTGAGCAATTTGTTGCGACATCCCCCCATCATCAATAGAGGCCAGAAGTTGACCCTTCGACACATTTTGACCTTCAAATACTAGAATTTTTAATAATGAGCCAGAAAATTCAGGGTACAGAATTAAATTTTGTTTTGTTGCAACACTACCTTGAAGTTCAAGATAATGATCAAAGCGTTTTTGTTTAACTTTAAATGCAGTTACCAATGGATATTTTTTGATAGTATCTAAACTTTTAATCTTAGCATCTATCATTTTAATGTTGTTATTTAAATCATTTTGTTTAGCAGCTAGGTCATCTCTTTTTTTCCTGATTTTTGTTAAATCATTACTTTCAATGATAGATTCTACTGATTTTGAATCTCCTCCACAAGAAGTGATGAGTATTGTAAATGTGATTAATAGAATTATATTTTTCATTACGGTTTTTTTATAATGTTTAGTTGATTTCTTTTAATTGTGGTGTGTTTAATACCGTTTCTAAATCTGCTTTAGTTGTTATCACTCTCAGCATAGATTCAAAATAAGATTGCTGAGCGTTGTATAGCTGGATTTGAGCATTACGTAAATCAAAACTCGTAGCAAGACCCTCTAGAAACTTGATTTGGTTTTTCTTCTCTACACGTTCCGATAAATTTAAATTCTTTTTGTTATTGTTATATACCTCAATAGCAAATCGATAATTATTTTTTGCAGTATTAATCTCTAATAAAATATTTTGATAAGTTTCTTTTAGGTTTGTTTCAGCTTGCTCTAGTGCAATTCTTGCTTGTTGAGTTCTAGCACTTCGCATACCGCTGCTTACGATAGGAATATTCATATTAATTCCAAGTAAAGATGATTGATACCACTTTTGATTATTACTTAGAAAAGTAAACGAATCACTGTTAGCTTGAGTTCCATAGTTAACAAATGCAGCTAAATTTGGTATCGAGTAGGATTTTTCTAATTTTAATTCTAACAACCGTTGATCTTTATAATTGGTTGCAATTTTAAAATCAATATTGTCTTCTATATTTATATTTTTTTCTAAAAAATCTAGGCGAATATTTTGTTGGGTTAATGAATCTAAATTATCTAACATAATAACATCGCTTTCAACATCAATTCCCAAAGCTAAATTGAACATTTGTTGAGCGATTACAAACATCCTTTTGGAATTTTTTAGTTGTGTTTCTAAATCAAGCAGCGTGATCTCTAATTGTTCAACACTTTCTTCCTCTACAAATCCATTCTTGTAATATGCTGTAGTTTCGTTTAAGTTGTTTTGTAAATTTTTTATATTTAAGTCTATGATATCAATTAATTCTTCAGAGAGTAAAACACTCCCATACGCATTAATCACCCCTAATCTAACTTCTAGTTGCGTTTTTTCATCTGCATTTTGAGAGTAATTTAAAAATGTTTTAGCGGCCTGTAATCCTACTAGGTAGCTGCCGTCAAAAATTAATTGACTAAGTGATACGCCAATATTTGCATTCTCTTTTGTGCCAAAGATTACTGGAATAAACGTTCCAGAATCACCTCCAGTAATTTCTCCTGGTATTAGGGTAGTAGGTTGTTTTAAATTGTTTTGATAAGAGATGTTCCCGTTTAATTGGGGAAGCCCCGATGCTGTTGTTTCCCATTTCTTTTTAATTGCTTTAGCAATATCTTTACGAGCATTAATCGCCGTATAATTACTGTCCAAGGCAAAATTAATGGCTTGCTCCAAAGTAAATTTATAGGTCTTATTTTCCTGTGCTTTGCTCGTCGTGGTAATTAGGAAAAAACTAATTAATATGAATACTTTATTCATTTATATTATTTTTAATAATTGTATTTAAAGTGTATAGTCCTTCTTTAGTAATAATTCCTCTTAGGTGGTACTCGAGAAAATTATCCATGATTTTGGTTTTTGTAAAAACGTTTGTTGGAAATAAATTTTCATCCTTTATTCCAGTAATACCTAAAAAATAAATTCTTGAAACAAACTCTTCGTTTAGATTTGTGCGGTATAAACCCATCTCAATTCCTCTTTCAAAATTATTAACAACACAAGCTTGCATTAACTCAAATTGTTTTTTTTTCAGGGATTCATTGATTTCAGGATAGTATTTACAAAGTTGATAGTGGGGAGAAGTTTTTTCGTTTTTTAGATGAAGCATCACAGATTTTTTTATTTCATATAACTCTTCAATTGGATTTTTTTGAAGTTCGCAAATGCAATTAATTTCGTTTGAAATAGTTTCAAATACACAAAATGTTGCAGCTTCAACCAATTTTGTTTTATTATTGAAATGTGAATAAATTGTTTTTTTAGAAATGTGCATTTCAGATGCTATATCGTCCATAGTCACACTTTTAAATCCAAAATTTATAAATAAATCGATTGCTTTTTTTAAGATTTTTTCTTTCAAACTGTTGAACTTTTAGATTGCAAAAATACTAAGGAAACTTTTAAAACAAAATAAGTTTCCTAAGTATTAACATAAATTTAATAATATTGAAAATTGATTTTATAGTTTTTAACATTAAATTGAAATTTTGAATAGTATTTTTGTCTAAAATTTGATAATGAAAGGAATTGAAGATTACACTAAATCATTAACAGAATATCTTGATGAAATAGTAGTTGTAAAAGAACCAAAGCAACTTTACAATCCGATACGTTACATTGTTTCTCTTGGTGGTAAGCGGCTAAGACCGATTCTTACGCTAATGTCTTGTGATTTTTTTAATAAAGAATATAAAAATGCCTTACCTGCGGCCTTAGCGCTAGAGTTGTTTCACAATTTCTCCTTAATTCATGATGATATTATGGATGAAGCTCCGTTAAGAAGAGGTAAAGAAACAGTTCACAAAAAATGGGATTTAAATACAGGTATTTTATCTGGGGATGCAATGCTAATATTAGCCTATCAGTTATTTGAAAATTACGAACCCGTAATGTTTAGTGAATTAGCTAAACTTTTTAGTAAAACTGCATTACAAGTTTGTGAGGGGCAGCAATACGATGTAGATTTTGAAACTAGAATGGATGTATCTATAACTGAATACCTAAAAATGATTGAGTACAAAACAGCCGTATTGTTGGGAGCTGCAATGCAAATGGGAGCTATTGTTGCTGAAGCTTCAGATGCATGTAAACAAAATAGTTATGAGTTTGGAAAAAATATAGGAATCGCTTTTCAACTACAAGATGATTACCTGGATTGCTTTGGAGATCCCGAAAATTTTGGGAAACAAGTGGGAGGCGATATTATTTCAAATAAAAAAACATATCTTTATTTAACAGCACTTTCAAATTGCAATGAAAAAGATAAAAAAAAGTTAGTGAAGTTATTTTCTGAGACTCCTGAGGACCCATCTCAAAAAATTATTGATGTAAAAAAATTATATCTAGAATCAGGTGCTGCAAAACAATCCCTAGACGAGATTGCTAATTTTACTCAAAAAGCAAATACTATTATTGAAAAATTAAACATCAGTAAAAGCAATAAAAATTTATTAAGGTCTTTTAGTGATCAATTAATGAAGAGGAAAGTTTAATCACCATCAGTTAGGAATATATGACAACAGAACTATACAATTCTCTAATTCATTTGAAATTCTGATTAAAAGTAAACTCTAACAAATGGATTGTAAGCACTACCATAAATACTCTTATAATCATCGTAAAGTACATCTAAACGAACACCAATTGTTACAGGACCTGAACTGAATCCAGCCCCAAGATACAAACCAGGATACCAGTAACTTTCGTCACAATTTGCAGTATTGCAACCAGTCACTATGATCGTATCTTCAAAATTTCTATTTATGAATAATTGCTCAAATTCTGCAGATATTTGTAATTGAGGTATAACATTAAATAAACCGATAATACTAGTGCCAAAAACATACGACTCATAAACATATTTTTGACTATTGTAGGAAACACTTAAACCAACTCCTGTCGCAAATCTCTCATTGAATCTGTATACGCCGCTTGGTGAAAGCGAGCCGCTAAAAAAATTATTATTAAAACTTAAGCCAATACCTCCTCCAATTTGAACTTGTTTCCAAAAATTTGATTGCATTTTTTTAATTTCTTCCTGCCCATAGCCATTAAAACAAGAAAAACAAATTAACAAGAGTATCAATGTAAAATATTTTTTCATAATTAGATTATTTAGTATTGTAACTGTCTAAATATATAAAAATTAAGAATAAATTAATTGTAATTATTGTATTTTTGCAGCGTTTTCAATCAATATAGATTACAAAAATCCAACTATGGATAAATATTCATTTCTTAACGCGGTCCACCCAACAATTATCGCAGAACTTTACGATAAGTATTTAAACACTCCAGACGAGGTAGAGCCTAGTTGGAGGTCTTTTTTTCAAGGTTTTGATTTTGGTGTTGAAAATGGTTCAAGCGAATCGTTGGGTTTAGCCCAAGACGAGGAACTTATTTGTGCTAATGTTTATAAAGAATTTCAAGTAATTAAATTAATTGATGCTTACCGTACTAGAGGGCACTTGTTCACAAAAACAAATCCAGTTAGAAATAGAAGAACGTACTCTCCAACATTGGATCTTGAAAATTTTGGTTTGTCAACGTCTGATTTAAAAACAGTCTTTAAGGCTGGAGAAATTGTTGGAATTGGAGAAGCGTCTTTAGAAGATATTATTAAAAATTTACATTCTATTTACTGCAATTCAATTGGAGTTGAATATATGTATATTCGTCAACCTGAAGAACGAAAGTGGATTCAAGAAAAATTACATGTAAATTCCAATCAACCCAATTACTCGCTAGATCAAAAGAAATTTATTTTAAAAAAATTAAACGATGCAGTTTCTTTTGAAAGTTTTCTTCACACTAAATACGTAGGTCAAAAGAGATTTTCTCTTGAGGGCGGTGAAAGTTTAATTCCTGCATTAGATATTCTTATAAAAACTGCAGCAGATAAGGGGGTTAAGGAATTTGTCATGGGGATGGCTCACAGAGGGCGATTAAATACCTTAACCAATATATTTGGAAAGAGTGCTAAAGATATCTTTAGTGAATTTGATGGTAAAGATTATGAACAAGATATTTTTGATGGGGATGTTAAATATCATCTAGGTTGGACTTCTAAAAGAAAATTAAATCATGGTAATGAAATTAATTTAAATATTGCTCCTAATCCATCTCATTTAGAAACAGTTGGAGCAGTTGTTGAAGGTATCGTAAGAGCTAAACAAGACAAACATTATAAAGACAATATAGAAAAAGTTTTACCTATCATAGTTCATGGAGATGCAGCAATTGCAGGTCAAGGTTTGGTGTATGAATTGGTACAGATGGCCTCTCTTGATGGATATAAAACTGGCGGAACCATTCACATTGTAGTGAACAATCAAATAGGATTTACAACCAACTATTTAGACGCTCGATCATCCACCTATTGTACAGATGTGGGTAAAGTTACTTTATCTCCTGTATTACACGTAAATGCAGATGATGCAGAAGCAGTAGTCCATGCTACAACATTCGCTTTAGAGTACAGAATGAAGTTTGGAAAAGACGTATTTATTGACTTATTAGGCTATAGAAAATATGGGCACAATGAGGGAGATGAGCCCCGATTTACCCAACCTAAGTTGTACAAAGCAATTTCTAAACATCTAAATTCAAGAGATATTTATGCTGATAAACTAAAAAAAGAAGGGGTAATTGAAGCTGGACATATTAAAATACTTGAAGCGGAGTATAAAAATAAATTGAATGAAGATCTAGAAGATTCTCGTAAGGAGAACAAAGCAGTTATTACTGCAATAATGAAAGATGAGTGGAAAGGATTTCATCATGCACAAGAAAAGAAAATGATGCAACCAGTTGATACAACTTTTCCATTAGATCAGCTTACAGAGATTGCAGAAACAATTTCTAAATTACCTTCTGACAAAAAGTTTTTAAGAAAAATTGAAAGACTTATTACAGCTCGGCATAAAATGTATTTTGACACCAATGCCCTAGATTGGGCGATGGCCGAAACCCTTGCTTATGGAACACTTTTAAAAGAAGGTTACCACGTCAGAATAAGTGGACAAGATGTAGAAAGAGGGACTTTTTCACACCGACATGCTGTTGTAAAAGTTGAAGATAGTGAAGAAGAAATAGTTTTGCTCAATAATTTAAAAGGTGACCAAGGAGATTTTTATATTTATAACTCGTTACTTTCTGAATATGGTGTTGTAGGGTTTGACTATGGATATGCCATGGCTAGTCCAAATACTTTAACAATTTGGGAAGCTCAATTTGGTGATTTTAGCAATGGTGCACAAATAATGATCGATCAATATATATCGGCTGCTGAGGATAAATGGGATTTACAAAATGGATT
>JAAEPP010000577.1 GCA_024232495.1 Flavobacteriaceae bacterium | reverse complement strand
ATGATAGTAACAAGAATTAAATTAAATACCGCTTCTGGTTGAAAATAGAGACACCAAGACTTCCCCCCTTATTGTACCGTTTGATAACAAAACTATTCAAACAAATAAGAATGTTCTTATAAAAAAGAGTGTAGCTGGTTGCATGTTTTTAAAAATGAAAATGTGCGTGGTTTTAAAATTATAGCAATCCTGTGATCTTTTTAAAAATAACTTTTTCGATAGTCTAGATTTGATATGGATTTTGTTAGATTTATACATGTTGTAATTATACGAGTTGTAAAATCATGTATTCTCTTCTATTATATCTTACATTCTTATATTATAAACTTATAAATAATTTGTTAACGTTAAAATTCGTTTTTGCATGAAAAAATGGTTGGGATTGTTTATTTGGTTTCATTTGAATACCCAGATCTATTGGAAATAAGAAATGACGCGGGGCTGTACGATATCATTTGGAATACTAATAAAAAAAGTGCTACTCTTCCAGCTAGCCCCCTGTCATTAGGTCATTGAAAACGAGGCTGGATGTCAGACAACAAGAAATTTGGCCTAAGTCTCTAACGGCGGTGTCTTGGAGTTACGATGGACAGGGGTAGGTTGGTCATTAATCTTTACCCCTGTGTTTGCGGTTAGGTGTTGACT
>JAAEPP010000576.1 GCA_024232495.1 Flavobacteriaceae bacterium | reverse complement strand
TCCTTGAAAAAAACTGACTCGGGCGGGTGAAGCTTAAAAAACTGTATCTTTTTTAGATTTCCTAATAAATCGGGTTATGCGTATGCAATTTCATGCTTAATTAAACACCCCGTTAAACGTTTTCAAATCTCTCTTTTTGAATATTATAATGCAATTGGAGGTTTAATAATGGTATTATATAAGATATATTTTGAGATAATAAGTCAGATTGTTTTTATTATTATTATGAGAGTATTTGCAGAGTCGTGTTAACTGGATATCAACAAAAATCTATTTTGTGATGAAAAATATGAAAACAAAGTTTTTTGTACTTACGTTTACGACGATATCGTCGGATCTAATTATCGTACAGCGTACTACTTATGGTCGTTTGAAACATTTTTTTGATGCGAATAACATGAGATTAATTTTTAAATGGTTTGTTTAAGTTGGAAGGTACTTAGAGGCGATTTTCTATGAAACATATAATTAGTCATTTCATGTAAGAGCACCTAGGGTCGATCATGGACCGATTCAGATTTTCTCCAAAATTTACTAATTTGATCAAATATGTCCTCTATGAACACATATAAAAGTATAAGTCATTATCTCAAATATTTTGGAATTTATAGGCCATTTAGTTTTCAGGCTAAATCCCTCATTTTACAGCCTAGCAATATCCCTTGATCTTCATAAAGTTATAACTCCATTTGTGTTTATGATCAAGAGAAAATTTCAATTTATTAGAGATAAATAGAGCATATATTTTAAGATTTTATATTCAAAAAAGTTTTTTCAGCTTTTACCTTAAAACTGTATGTCATTGAACTTAGCCTATTATACTTATAATGCATTTTACCCTATTTTTCGAAGTGATCTCCTACTTTCCCTATTGGTCTGGGAATAAATTTATTGGCATAATAAGATGTCTATAGGTATATATCTATGCTCCAATCACCATAACTTTGAAATTATTTGTTACTCAGAAGAAAATTGTATTTTAAACACCGGTATAAGGCAAATTTTGCTAATAAAGGCATATTTGAGGGTAGGATTTGACCCTGCGATACACTTTTCACCACATTGGCGATTTAACAAATTATTTCTATGTATCTTGACTCCCTCCCAACAAAATGAGAATTTGGTGTCGAAAGTCCTTCATAAAAAAATTGCAATATTAAATATGTCAATATGATAGAATTTATTCTTATCATAATGGAGATATAAAAAGAACTTGATTGTATGGATTTTATACTTACTAATCTTAAAATACACTCTTAACGATAGAAAATAATATGTTATTTTCCGTTTTACTAAAATTTGAAGATTATACTTTAGAAGGGTGTCTGAACTTTAACAAAAAAGCATATACAATTAAAAATAGCTTTTATATCTACCTAACAATCACTATATAACCGTGGAATACCCTGGGTATGAAAATGGTACCACAGGAATGTGACACATTCATTGAAATTGGTCAGTCACTAGTATTTCTTTTGTTACAGGCCCCGC
>JAAEPP010000575.1 GCA_024232495.1 Flavobacteriaceae bacterium | reverse complement strand
TCTTCTGTTTTCATATATTCGGTCCAAACATTTCCTTGAGCACCAAGGACAAATTTTTCTTCCTCTTTATTTAACTCTGGTGGTATGGGATTAAAACGATACACTTTTTCTAGAGGTAAAAAACCACCAATAGCCAAGGGTTCATTTTCATTATTGGATTGATAATAATCAAAATACGCATGAGAAGTAGGTGTTAATATCACATCGTGCCCTTCTTTTGCGGCATCAATAGCTCCTTGGGTTCCTCGCCAAGACATTACGGTTGCATTAGGCGCCAATCCTCCTTCTAAAATTTCGTCCCAGCCAATAATTTTTTTGCCTTTACTATTTAGAAATATTTCCATTCTTTGAATGAAATAACTTTGTAAACCATGCTCATCTTTTAAGTCAAGGTCTTTAATTAACTTTTGGCAATGCGAACATTTTTTCCATTGTGTTTTCGGAGCTTCATCTCCACCAATATGAATATAATCTCCAGGAAATAATTCCATCACTTCGGTCAACACATTTTCTAAAAAAGTAAAAGTCTCTTCATTTGGACAATAAATGTTTTCAAATACTCCCCAAGTTTTTGCTACCTCCACTTGTTCAACAGCACAGCCTAATGCTGGATAAGCACTAATTGCCGCTTGCGAATGACCTGGCATTTCTATTTCTGGGATAATAGTAACTTCATGCTTTTCTGCAAAAGCGACAATTTCTTTTATATCTTCTTGTGTGTAAAAACCGCCGTATTTCGTCCCATCGTAGGTTATTGGAGCATCGTTATAATGCCCAATAAGCGTTTCATTTCGGAACCCTCCAATTTCAGTTAGTTTAGGGTATTGTTTTATTTCGATTCGCCAACCTTGGTCTTCGGTTAAATGCCAATGAAAATAATTCATTTTTA
>JAAEPP010000574.1 GCA_024232495.1 Flavobacteriaceae bacterium | reverse complement strand
GGAATCGTTTTATTCCATGCCAAAGGCGTACTTGATAAGAAATTAAGGTGAACTCTTATTGCGGGATTGAGTTTTCACTTAGTTTCATTGGGAACTATAAGAAACCCTCGGTGTAATAAGTTATATGCTGTTCCCATGGACAGAACTGCTGTAATACCTATGTTTACGACGTTTTAGAGGAAACGGGATCGTTTTATTCCATGGGAAAGGCGCATTTTATAAGGAATTAAGATGAACTCTTATTGCGGGGCTAAGTTTTCACTCAGTCTCATGGAGAACTATAAGCAACCCTCGGTGTTATAAGTTCTAGGCTGTTCCCATGGACATAACTGTTGTAATACGTATGTTTGCAAAGTTTTAAAGCAAATGGAATCGTATTAGTCCTAAAAAGACATACTTTATAAGAAATTAAGGTAAACTCTTATTGCAGGGCTAAGTTTTCACTAAGTTTGATGGAGAACTATAAGAAACCCTCAATGTAAGAACTTCTAGGCTGTTCCCATGGACAGAACTGTTGTACTACCTATGTTTACAACGTTTTAGAGCAAACGGAATCGTTTTATTCCATGCGAAAGGCGTACTTTATAAGAAATTCAGGTGAAATCTTATTGCGGGGCTTAGTTTTCACTAGGTTTCATGGAGAACTATAAGAAACCTTCTATGTAGTAAGTTCTAGGCTGTTCCCATGGACATAACTGTTGTAATACGTATATTTACAACGTTTTAGAGCAAACGGAATCGTTTT
>JAAEPP010000573.1 GCA_024232495.1 Flavobacteriaceae bacterium | reverse complement strand
TTTTGATTGTTCATGAGTTTATAGTTGATTTGAAAATGAGTGTTTTTCTTTGACTAATCCTTTATCGGTACAGAACTCCAGACTAGCAAGAAAAATCGGGAAAATAGCGAATCATGACAACTTTTTAAGCTTTTTGTCTGACACCCTTTCAAAAGATTTTCGTCTGACACTTGCCGCATTTTTTACATAGTTTTGAGCTTGCATTAATTTTGTTTAAAAGGTAAAAACTGTTTTTTCGAATATCTATTGTGTTGTAAAGAATCAAAGAACATGTATATTGTATTCTTTAGAATCAAAAACCAATCAGATCCCCTATTAGCAAGAGGCTCCCCTACTGAATAACTACTGTATTTGTTGTTGTGAGGTTCTACTGAATTATGCTTCGCTGTGTTCCTAAATTTTCTTACTACTTTGCATTTGTTTATATGAAGATTTTTGCTCCGTAATAAGAGTTCACCTAAATATCTTTTAAACTACGCATTTCCCATTGAATAAAACGGTTTAGTTAGCTCTAAAACGTTGTAAACTAACGTATTACAACAGTTT
>JAAEPP010000572.1 GCA_024232495.1 Flavobacteriaceae bacterium | reverse complement strand
TTCAGTTGAGTTGTTAAATAGGTAAGAAATAACTCAACTTCTAGGTCATGACATTTAGCAGGGTGTTTTTTATCATTAAAATTGATAAATGCCTTTATCCAGTAAACGTAACTTTCTATTGTTCTTTTTGCATAACGCTTAGTCCACATTTGATCCTTCACGAAGTTTAGAAAAACAGACTGCATATAATTTTCCTTTTTTATAAATGAACTGTATGTAAGTACAGTTTAGCTATAAAAAAGTGAAAATGCGTGAAAAAGGGGTTAAACCACGCTTTTACACATCGACCAGTTATAATGCTTTCTTTTAGGTGATTGATTAAATGTATGAATCCATGTACTGTGGCTTTTATTAAAAAACATGAAAGAAGGGTAAAACCCGTGTTTAAACATTGGTTTTACCCTCCTAATAAGCTGTTAAATTTGCCGAGCAAGCTCGGAGAATCATCACTCTCTATTCATTTTCTGGCAAATCTAACAGCCGTTCCAATGAATACTGGATAAGATAATAGTGCTGGTCTACTGTTATCTCATGAAC
>JAAEPP010000571.1 GCA_024232495.1 Flavobacteriaceae bacterium | reverse complement strand
ACTCCTTTCATTTTGTTGACATTTCTATACAAAGTGTTGTCTCCTTTATTTGGAACACCTGCACATCTATTTTCTACCATCATCACCACTATTGACATTCCTATACAAAGTATCGTTTCCTTTATTTTGAACACCGGCACATGGTATCTTTTTTCATCATCCATGCTATTGACCATGCAGCATACAGGCAGGATGGCCGAGTGGTCTAAGGCGCTGGTTTCAGGCACCAGTCACTTCGATGGCGTGGGTTCAAGTCCCACTCCTGTTATTTTGTGGACGTTCCTATAAAACGTATTGGTGCTTGTTTTTTGCACCAATGCAGTTAGTATCTGCTACCATAATGCATGCCATTGATATTACAGTATACAGGCAGGATGGTCGAGTGGTTGAAGGTGCTGGTTTTAGGCACCATTCACTTTGGTGACGTGAGTTTGAGTCCCACTCCTTTCATTTTGTTGACATTCCTATACAAAGTATTGTTTCATGTAATTTGAACACTTGCACATGATATCTTCTACCATTATGAATGCTATTTACCGTACACATACAGGCATGATGGCCAAGTGGTCTTAGGTGCTGGTTTAAAGCACCATTCATTTCGATGGAGT
>JAAEPP010000570.1 GCA_024232495.1 Flavobacteriaceae bacterium | reverse complement strand
TCAAGAGCAACTCCCCGGATACCATAATGTTCAAGTTTAGTTAATAAAATGTTATGATTTACAGTATCAAAGGCCTTTGCAAAATCTAAGAATATACAGCACGAAAATTGATTGTTCTCTATTGCATTTACTAGCTGATTACAAATATCAAGGATTGCCAAGGAAGTTGATTTATGCTTTTGAAAGCCAAACTGATGTGAATATAGTATATTATGTTTGTCTATAAAACCACACAATCTATTATACATAAGTTTTTCAAATATCTTGTTAAAAATGGGAAGTATAGAGATTGGTCGGTAATTGGAAACTTCTAATTTTGATTTTGCTTTAAATACAGGAATGACTTTGGCGTATTTTAGTGCATTCGGAAAACAACCAGTACTAAAAGATAGATTTATCAGAGTCACCAAGGGCTTTGTTATCTCGTTTTTTATCATTTTAATCAAAGAAATAGGTATGTCGTAAGCCCCAGCTGATTTCGATGCGTCGAGATTATTTAGTTGATCAAGAACTTCAGTTTCAGTGGCAGGCGATAACATTATGCTTTCAGACGATGAACCTTTTAAGTAGTCGGTAAAATGTGATTTTGATGTTCCAAGTTTATCTACCAGGGTCTTTGCTATATTTGTAAAAAATTCATTAAACTTATCAGCAACCTCTTTAGAGTCCTTTAAAATGTTTCCATTAGCAGCTACAAGTGAAATTTCGCTGCTTTTTGATTTAGATGTTTTGTTTATAATTTCGTTTATTCCGGACCAAATTTTCTTAGAATTGTTTTTAAAGGTTTCAAAGTAGGAACTGTAATGCAAACGCTTACTTCGTTTAATTAGTTTGTTCAGAGTATCCCTATAGTATTTATAACGTTGATACCAAAATGGGTTTGTTGATTTTAAAAATTTTTTGTAATACTTGTTTTTGATTGAAATTGATTTCAAGATACCATTTGT
>JAAEPP010000569.1 GCA_024232495.1 Flavobacteriaceae bacterium | reverse complement strand
TGAGCAGAGTTTACTTTTTCAAGCTTTTCGAGCTTCAAGGATTTCAAAAGATTCCACTTTTCTCAAAATATGTCTTTGTGTACTTTTTCATCACGCGGATTGGTTACAAAAAGAGGAACATCTAAATGTAAGACTTTTGTTGACAAATACTGTAAACAACAGTCAGTGGGTGGGTTATACCTTCGTAGAAAAGCCAAGTTCTTTCCAGTTTCTCAGTATTTTAGAAGAATTTTGTGGTTCCGACTTCATCAATGGAACATCTAAATGTAAGACTTTTGTTGACAAATGGTGTAAACAACAGTCGCTGGGTGGTTTATACCTTCGTAGAAAAGCCAAGCTCTTTCCAGTTTCTCAGCATTTCAGAAGAAATTTGTGGTGCCGACATCATCAATGGAACATCTAAATGTAAGATTTTTGTTGACAAATACTACCTTGGTAGAAAAGCCAAGTA
The DNA here is from genome assembly GCA_024232495.1 of Flavobacteriaceae bacterium. Lineage (GTDB taxonomy): Bacteria > Bacteroidota > Bacteroidia > Flavobacteriales > Flavobacteriaceae > Marifrigoribacter. Next base: position 88 of record JAAEPP010000569.1, on the reverse strand, counting down.
CTTTCCAGTTTCTCAGCATTTCAGAACAAATTTGTGGTGCCGACATCATCAATGGAACATCTAAATGTAAGACTTTTGTTGACAAATA
>JAAEPP010000568.1 GCA_024232495.1 Flavobacteriaceae bacterium | reverse complement strand
GTTTTATGGATTTATACAACCTTAACAAATTGCGGGGGTACTAATTGCTCATATTGAAGCTGCAATTTATAACTATAGTTCCTTTTGTACTAAGTGGTAGCCTACTAACTATTTTTTATACAAAAATAACAGACGCTAACCTTTTTCATATGATTTATAATATTTGGAGCATTTTTTTCCATTATTTACTTATATACATATGAAACATGATATTTGCATAAGATAAACTTGATTATACAAGAAAATATTCAAGTTGAGCAGAATTGGTATGAATACTGAAGCTGTCAAGTAAGTTGCAACTGGCCATTGTGTCACTGTGCATGCTAATTTTTGACACACCTTGAAGAAAAAATCCTTTAAGAGGCTGTTTCCTTTAAATATCCAGATTTAGCTATGATTTTACATCAGTTAGTACCAAATATATTAACTGAATTCCATATTTTTTACACAATAAACCACCACATACTAAGTGGCATATTGTACCATAAGCCAGAGATTACAACCCCCCTTGAGTAATGTACTATGTGTTTTGTGTTCCAATAGCCCATCTTGCACATGGATAATATTTTTGTCACAAAATACCATTTTGGGTTATCAGAATCTGAGAACTTCTCAAATCAAAGAACTTGGTTCAGATTTTGATGAATCACTGGATTTTTTTACAGATAAAGTTAGAAAAGTATATGACTCCAGTTTTTTCTTATCAGTATTTTTTTGACGGGAGTGCAGCTACTCAATAATGAATATCTACCACTAGTCTTAGAAAAGTGAAAGCTGAAAGCTTATCCAAAACGTATTGTTACCAACCAATATTGATCAGATATATTGTTTAGCCTACATTCCTGTCATATGCAAAACTATGATAATGTAGGTACATCCCATATGGGGTTATTATTTCATATTTCTTGATTTTTCTTTTATTTACGGAAATTTTAATATGATATCACCAGTGATTAAATATTGTATTAGAAGTTTAATCCATATTCTACAGTAATCAAAAACTCACACATTTTGTTCCTGTGATGAAACAGTGATTATCTGACTTAAAAATTATTTACTTTATTATTCTACACAAGTCTGTGTAAGTGAAAATTCTAGCATGCAGTTGTATGTGTAGTAATAAATGAGCTACTGTTTTTTTGACTTAGCAGTAAAATTTCTGCTGAACTCTCTTTAAATACTAGTGGTTATTTGGTCTTCAAATCAAATGAAATAGTCAAATTTGGATAAAACATATCAGAATAGGGGAACTGGGTCCATAATGAACCGTGCAGTTCAAATGGACCCCCCTTATTTCGCCATTAAAGAAGCAGTTAATTAAATCCAAAATAATATGGTATAATCTCAAAGCCAGACTGAGAGAAAAACAAAAACCGAAAACGAAAATATATAATTATTATTTGACTATATTATAGGTAGAAGTTTTTAATGCATTCTGATCTAATAAAATCGATGTGTATTTTGGGTTATAAATAAAGTTTTTGCTTTCAGACAGACATATAAATACATGCCATTGCTTTGTATGATCATTATTCATAAATTATCATAAATTTAGCATTCAAAATAATCATGTATTATTTTAATAAGACTTTTTCTGAAAACTAAATATGTGCTCAAAATGGGCCACCCTGGGTTGGCCAAAATGACCCCCTGCTGCCACAAATTTTACATAATTTCGTTACATGTTACACAACACAAAG
>JAAEPP010000567.1 GCA_024232495.1 Flavobacteriaceae bacterium | reverse complement strand
CAGAAAGTAATAAGTATCGACGCAAGAAAAGCATTAAAACTCAACATTTTGCAATAAACTCGTTATAGGGAAACATGAATCATATTATAACACAAAGAAGACTAGGCCTATAAAATGTAAAAGTTAGTTACTTAGTCATTAGAGAAGTTGCAAATCTACACCAAATGAATATACGCAAAATTATAAAGTTCCCTAGTGATTTGACCTTGAGTAGTAAAAAAAGTTCTATAAGTTTTTCGACCTTCGGCATGTAGGTTCCTTATAAAGGTTCTTTTTAAAATAAAGCGTATCTTTTGAATAATACAAATGCATCCAAATGAAGTTGTGAAACTGATTTAGGTCAACATCCAGCAGCCTTGGCTCTAAATTAATGATAATTGTATCACTCTCTTTTTTATAAGAATACTGAATTTATTACTGAGCCTCAGTATTCTTAATATTTTGCCATTTTGAGCCTCGGAATATTCTTAAAATATTTTTACGGCAAGAAACACGAATATAGCAATAAATTGTCATTATGGTCATAAATGTGATAAGACGAAACATTCTTCAATCAGTATAACATATCCTTATTTACTGAAAAACTGAGCTCATCGACACTTGCATCAAGATTTGGGTGAGTGTATCTAAAACCATCTCAAAAATAAAGTACACAAATAAGACACTCGCTAATTTTTTTTCCATAAGATCTGAAACTCACAATATTCTTAAAATATTCTTTAATTTTACCGATTTGGAGCCTCGTTATTCTTATAAATTTATTCTTATAAAAAATAGAGTATTGTGATATGTGGTACTTTTGAAAGCATCATGATTAAAATTGTCTTATACTTTTATGGCAAGGATGGGGGGAATTTCTTAAAAGGGGAACTCTCTCAGTAGCTAGAATACACGTTTCTTTTATAAGAAAACGGCTTATAAGAAACCTAGTACTAGAGCCCCAAAAATTTAAGAAAATTTTAGAACTCCATCAATATCTTTAAGAAACTCCAAAAAAAAAATAAGAAGACTTTCTGAGCCGAAAAATAATATGTCAATAATACATTTTTGCTTCATTTACGTTTGCTACACGTTTTTATTTAGAGGAACACAGAATGTTGAGTCTACTTGTATTACTTTAATACAAGAAATATGCCAGGGAAAGTGCAAAATTTGATGTTAAGTGCGTATCTAAAAATGAGAAACTTTTAAGAAACTTTTAGTACTAGAAACTGGTAAAAAATTAAGAAACTCTTAGTAATAGGACCAAAGCTAGGTTTCTTATAAAAAAATCTGTAATCATTACAATTCATGTTAATATAAGAGAAGTTTGGTTTGAAAATCTCAAACAGATTCATTTCAAACAGATTTTAATTTGCTTGATATTTAATAGAAAACAAATGAGATTTCAGTTTAGAGCGAAAATTTTTACTTGAGGGGTCTTGTTGGATCAAAGCGGGAATATCGTTTCAGGATTTTGCACCTGCATCTTGGAGTGATTTGGTGCTTTGATTTTCCAGTACGCAGCCTCCGTTAGCCCTTAGACACTTTTGAGATTTAGCCAGCTTTTGTGGTCTTTTTGCGCATTTGCAAATATAATTAGTTAAATTGATTGAATTCTTAATTCCAGCTCTTAATGTATGAGTAAATGAAGAGCTTATTCTCTTCTGATACAAAAGTATGTAGCCAAATATATTCTTGTAGGCCTGCCTAGGGGGCCCTAGCCCATAGCATCCTAAAAAATCTAATAGTTGACCAGTCCAAACCTCACTCAGTACCATCACTTGTAAATACATTTTAGCCCCTAACAGAGTAATACTTAGATATAGGCAACTGCAGCTTTGGAAATTCTTACGAGTTCTTTTAAAAAAGATTGTTTATGGACCTGGGTCTGGGTCTGGTAAATCATTACACAGCACAGACAGATCAAATGGAGTGATTAGCACAAGAAATTGAATTAACCATATTCGGAAGGGTAAAACGGTGGTTAATTGTGACAAAACATGAAATGTCTCGGCCAGTCTATGCTGTCATTTATCATTTAAAACTGTCTCGTCTAAGAAAAGTCACATGATGAGCCCGAATACATTTAAATAACCCTGGATTTTAAAGTTTGACTCACACTAGTAATAAGACGGGCTGAAAATGGCGTACTTCAGAGCCATAGCTAGGGAACTAGCATCATCCGCATCAGAAGAAGAAGACAATTCAAATGCAATGGAAGTCAGTCTTGCTGACCGTGTAGCAGCAAGAAGGGCAGTTGGAGTTGCTAGAGAGGCAAGTCGGGCGGCGCAGATCCCAAGGATGGGGTCTAGGGAAGTGCTTTTTTTGAATGCTCGAGAGGTTGAGCGAATCGGAAGGAATGGTACTGGCGAGATTCCACGAGGTCGTCAAAGACAAACAATTCACCGCGAACACAGATCGGTGCGAATACAATTTATGCGCCATTTCAGTTCCGAAGATGTCAGAAGAGTGTTAAGAACTGCATTCGCGCCTTACGAGTATGTTCACGGTCACAGGGTGCAAAGAGCCACAAACAATGATACAAGAACTCTGCTGCGGTCACAAACTGTGAGGTAAAATACATTATATTTAATTTTATAATTTCTATTAAGCAAACATGCATCCAGCTTGAAAGTTTTAAATTTTTGCAGGGATCTCTTTAGAAAATAAAGGGGTATGATATGAGAGAATGTGCTTATGGTGTGAGGGACATCTTGCAGTACAGAGGAACCTTGCACCAACGAATATATCCCGACACTTTTAAGAGATGATTCCAAAAAACCTATACTAAACATCACATCACTCCTCGGCCGTTTTGCTTCAGCACACATATGTATGAGAAGGTTATTTTTGAAAACAGCCAACAGCATTCTATTCTTTACTAAAAGTAGGGAACTATCTTTATTCCTTGCTAATGGTACTATTTTTTTCCTTAGAACTGTATTCTATCGCTCAACAGCGAGTGGACATAGCGTGGAAATCGTCCGATTTCAGGAGGCTTTTCCAAGTGGAGAAGCAATATTAAGAGAGTATAGCCGTGCCAGCAACAAGGTGTACATACACCTTTACGAGCCAGTACTTGTTGAGGGCCAACGCGAGGACCCGGACAATCGGAATGGAGCTGAAACTCCATCGCCGAGCCCCAGTTTCCAAGTGATATCAATGGACGAGTCAAGGGAAAACCCACCGCCGGTCATGCAGTCAACCCCGAATGCCCGTCAACAAGTGGCAATTGAGGTGGGGGAAGATTCGCCTGATGCAACCACACCCACGAGTAAGTTTGTTTTTTCATGAAAAACATTCACAATAGATTCCAGTTAGAGAAAACAGGACGGTAACAATAAGAAAAATACAATCGAAAATTTGCATATTTATTAAATACGTAAATACAATCACTTGCATATGCAACCATTGTTATCCCATTAATGTTAATGCCTTTTTTAACACTAATACTGAAAGGGGGCAAATGCCCTCCCATTCTTCAACTTTGCCCCTCCAGTAATGGCGTTTTTGACCCCATAATGTTATCCCTTTTCTTATTGATTAGTTTGAGCAAGTCTACTTTGACCTTATTTCTTTGCAATCATAAAGGTATGGTCTATATAGGTGTTGTTCATCAGCCAGTTATATCAGTTACTTATACAGTGGCGTT
>JAAEPP010000566.1 GCA_024232495.1 Flavobacteriaceae bacterium | reverse complement strand
GATCCATAAACAAACAAGCAGGTCCATATTAAAACAATCAGTACCGTTATGAATTGAACACTGTAATCTTTGTCTAATGCTTCCCCTAATTGACTTGCAGCAGACTGTACAGCACCTAATCTAGAAAAAGGTTCTTTGATTAAATTAGACATGGATGCTAACGGGAATAATTGCATGATGTTATCTACTAAATTAGTATCTCTAAACATTTCCCATTTTAGAAAACCGTAAATTATACCTTCTATAACACTCCAAATTAACAAAAAACCTAATGCAAAAGCAGATCTTTTCACTAGTATTCCGATAAATAAACAAAATGAAAAAAAGCCAACTAGATTAATAAAATAAGCTAAAAGATACTCGGTATCGCTAAAAATAATTCCAATTTCGTTATAATCTGAAAATATAAGCCCTAGTATTAAAGACACGATAAAAACAAATAAAGTCGAAACAAATGAAAACAATACTACAGTTAGAAACTTTGAAATAACAAACTCTTTTTTACTTAAACCGTCAATTAAATTTTGTTTAAGAGTCCTATTGCTGTATTCGTTTGCCATCATTGAAACTATAACAATTGCAAGAAATAACTTTAAAATACCAGCTATCCAAGTATTAAAATGCCATATGAATGGAAAATTAAATATTCCTTGATCAGCAATTCTAAAATTAAAATCACCAAATTTAAACTCAACGGAAGCTATTAAAGCTATAAAAGTTATCAAAATAAAATATACTATTGAAATAACTTTTGCCGACTTATTATATTTTAGTTTGTGTAGTTCTATTGACAATAAACGTAACATAGTAGTAGATTTAGTTTTCAATTATTTGGATTTGGTAAGTTCTAAAAATTGCTCTTCTAAACTTTCTTTTCTATGCACTAAATAAGAAAGGTTAATCCCTTTTTCAAAAAGTATTTTATTCAATTCGGAACCACTTAAAGGTTCTTTTAAATAGGCCAATAGGTGATTTCCTTCGTTTTTAACAGTATCTATAAAGGGATGCTCCTCTAATACCTTTTTTAATAAATCTAAATTATCTGACTGTAAAGTAAAAAAACCGTGACTTGCAATCATATTTTCTACACTTCCGGAATATAAACTTTTACCTTCTCTCAGTATTAACACATGAGTACAAACTTTTTCAACCTCATCCAATAAATGAGAAGCTAATAATATAGTCGTACCGTTAGCTGCAATTTTTTTTATGATTTCTCTTATTTGATGTATTCCTTGAGGATCTAAACCATTTGTTGGTTCATCTAGAATTAAAATTTCTGGATCGTTAAGAAGTGCCGAGGCAATCGCAAGACGTTGCTTCATTCCTAATGAAAAGGTGCTAAATTTATAGTCTTTTCGATCTAATAAACCAACGATTTCAAGTTTTTCTTTTATTTTGTGATTTGGAACATTTTTAATTTTACAAACTAAATCTAAATTTTGACTTGCAGTCATATAAGGGTAAAAGTTAGGTCGCTCTATAATTGCTCCAACTTTTTTTAAAGCACGATGCGTAGTTCCGGATCCATCAAACCAATGATAGTTTCCATCTGTTTTGTTAACTATATTAAGTAACATGCCTAAAGTGGTTGATTTCCCACTTCCGTTGGGACCTAATATACCATAAACAAATCCTTTGTTTATTTTCAAACTAAGGTTGTCAACAGCAGTAAGCGAACCAAATTTTTTAGTGAGATTGTTTAAAGTAAGAATAGTTTGCACAGATATTATTTTTACATTAATTAAGGATAAGACGAATAATCTAAAAATTTGTTACATTAATTGTAATGTACGAGCTACTATTTCCGCTAATTGAAGTTTAAAAGGAAATCTTTTTCTTTCTAAGTTCGAAGTTTTGACCTAAATAAACTTTTCTTACCATTTCATCATTTGCTAAATCTTCAGGTATTCCGTGTTTTAAAATACTCCCTTCAAACATTAAATAAGTTCGATCCGTAATGGCTAAAGTCTCCTGAACATTGTGGTCTGTTATTAGAATTCCAATGTTCTTAGTTATTAATTTTGCAACTATTTTTTGAATATCTTCAACTGCAACTGGATCTACTCCTGCAAAAGGTTCATCTAATAATATAAAATGAGGGTCCGTAGCTAAAGCACGAGCAATTTCCGTTCTTCTTCGTTCTCCTCCGCTTAATAAATCACCTCTATTTTTCCGAATATGTCCAAGACCAAATTCTTCGATCAAGGATTCCATTTTTTCGATCTGTTCTTTTTTTGAATAATTAGTTAATTGTAAAACACTTAAAATATTATCCTCAACACTTAATTTACGAAAAACTGAGGCTTCTTGAGCCAAATATCCAATTCCGTTTTGAGCACGTTTGTACATAGGATATCTCGTTATTTCTTTCTGATCTAAAAAGATTTTCCCTCCGTTTGGCTTTATGAGTCCTACAATCATGTAGAAAGAAGTAGTTTTTCCAGCACCATTTGGCCCTAATAAACCAACAATTTCTCCTTGATTTACTTCAACAGAAATGCCTTTAACAACTTTTCTTCCCTTGTATGATTTTATTAAATTTTCAGCTCTTAATTTCATATTTTTTTTAAAATCAATCGACACATTAATTAAGCTATAATAAATCCGTCATTCTATAACATGATGTTTTTATTTACTCTTTTTATCTAAAACTGTTCCAATACCTGCACCAAAACATAGACCTAATGAAATCCATAGACCAATATTATCAGTAACACTACCAATTATAACTCCCAGTAATAAACCAATTCCTGCTCCTATTGATATTTTTGATTTTCCCATAATCCAAATATAGTTAATATCGATAAATCTAATTATTTATTTTTAGCTTGCTTTTTTAATAATCTTTTTTGTTTTCTAATAACTGCTTTAGATATATAGATACTGATTTCGTACAAAACTATAATTGGGACTGAAACAATAACTTGACTAGCGATATCTGGTGGAGTAATAATCGCAGAAAGTATGAGTACAATCACTAAGGATATTTTTCTGTATTTTTTGAGTATTTCTGGAGAAACTACACCAATTTTGGTTAAAATGTATATAAGGATTGGTAGTTCAAATATTAGACCACTTGCTATGACTGATGCACGAACTAACGAGATATAGCTACTTAAATCAAAATCATTATGTACTTCACCACTAACTTGATAGGTTCCTAAAAAATTTATTGATAGTGGAGTTACTACATAATAACCGAATAAAACACCAATAAAAAATAATAATGATGCTATTAAAATAAATCCTTTTGCTGAACTACGTTCTTTAACCTTTAAGCCTGGACTTATAAATTTCCACATTTCGTGTAAAATATATGGAAACGCAATGATAAAACCTGCTGTTATGGAGGTCCAAACATGAGCTGAAAATTGGCCTCCCATTGTTCTGCTTTGAATTCTAAAGGGTAATTCAGTAAAACAAAAACTATCTTTAAAGCCAATAAATTGTGCAATTTCACAAAGTATTTTATAAGTTGGAAAATCAGAATGTTTAGGGCCAAATATCAATACATTAAATATAAAATCTTTAGCAAGAAACGCAATAGATGCAAGCACAATAACAGATAAAAAAGAACGAATTAAATGCCACCTTAAATCTTCAAGATGGTCTAAAAAAGACATCTCTTTACCTGTATTTTTAAACCTAGCCATTATAAAATTCCTTCATTTGTCAAATTGTGTATGTGTACGATGCCGCAGTATGTCCCGTTGTCAACAGCAATAATTTGGGTAATTCCATTTTTATCCATAATTTCTATGGCCTCCACTGCCATAGCATTGTTAGAAATTGTTTTTGGATGTTTAGACATGATATCTTTAGCTGTTAATCCATGAAAGCTATCTGCTTTTACAAGCATTCTTCTTAAATCACCATCGGTAATGATACCCACAACTTTATTTTTATCGATAACAGCAGTAACACCGAGCATATTTTCAGAAATCTCTACGATTACTTTTTTAATGTCTGTATCAAGTTGAACAACTGGTTTTTTATTAATTTTTGTTAAATCGCTTACTCTCAAATATAATTTTTTACCTAAGGATCCTCCAGGATGAAATTTTGCAAAATCTTTACTAGAAAACCCCCTTAAGTCTAATAAACAAACCGCTAAAGCATCGCCAATAACTAATTGCGCTGTGGTGCTTGTAGTAGGGGCTAAGTTGTTTGGACATGCCTCTTTTTCAACAAATGCATTTAGAATAAAGTCTGCTTGTTGCCCTAGAAAAGAATCGCTATTAGATGTAATTGCAACCAATTTATTTCCTCGGACTTTTATTAAAGGAACTAAAACTTTTATCTCTGGAGTAGTTCCACTTTTGGAAATACATATGACCACATCTTGCTCTAAAATAGTACCTAAATCACCATGAATTGCATCTGCTGCATGCATAAATATTGCTGGAGTTCCTGTTGAATTGAGGGTCGCTACAATTTTGTTAGCAATAATAGCACTTTTTCCTATGCCAGTTATAATTACTCTTCCATTTGAATTATAAATATATTCAACAGCATCAGTAAACGACTGATCTATTAGCGTAGCCAGATTTTTTATGGCTTCACTTTCTGTTTCAATAGTTTTTTTAGCTACTGAAATTATTTGTTCTCGCTTTTTCAAAATTTTGACTTTTTTTAGTTGTAACTATTTAAGAATGTATTATATTTAAATTAATAAAAAAAATTAAGTACCATTTTTGTTATTAAACCTAAGTAAATTACGATTGCTAAATTACAATTGTTAGTTTGTTAAAACAATTTTTATTTTGAGGTATATAATAAATTTAATCTTACCATTAGTTTGGCAGAAAAAAACATTTATTCAGCACTAAAAAAGTATTTTGGATTCACAAAATTCAAAGGATTACAAGAAGAGGTCATAAAAAGCGTTTTAGCAAAAAAAGATGCTTTTGTAATTATGCCTACTGGAGGTGGCAAGTCCTTATGTTATCAACTTCCTGCATTTATGCAAGAAGGCACAGCTATAGTCGTATCTCCCTTAATTGCTTTAATGAAAAATCAGGTTGATGCATTGAGATCTTTATCCTCAGAAGTTGGTGTTGCGCATGTTTTGAATTCTTCTTTAAATAAAACTGAAGTTAAACAAGTTAAGTTTGATATCGAATCTGGAATTACAAAATTATTATATGTTGCCCCAGAATCATTAACAAAAGATGAAAACGTAGAATTTTTACAATCGGTAAAGATTTCCTTTGTTGCTATTGACGAAGCTCATTGTATTAGTGAGTGGGGGCACGATTTTAGACCAGAATATAGAAATCTAAAAAAAATAATTGAACGTATTGGAGAAAATATACCAAAAATTGGTTTAACAGCTACAGCTACTCCAAAAGTACAAGAGGATATTCTAAAAAATCTAGGTATTCAAAATGCGAATACATTTAAAGCCTCTTTTAATAGACCTAATCTCTATTATGAGGTGCGACCAAAAACTAAAAATGTTGATGCAGATATCATCCGTTTTATTAAAAAACATGATGGGAAAAGTGGTATTGTTTATTGTCTTAGTCGCAAACGTGTAGAGGAACTTTCCCAAGCACTTCAGGTTAATGGAATCAAAGCAGTCCCTTATCATGCTGGCTTAGATTCTAAAACTAGAGTAAAACATCAGGACATGTTCTTAATGGAAGATATTGATGTTGTGGTCGCTACAATTGCTTTTGGAATGGGAATCGATAAACCAGATGTTCGATTTGTAATACATAATGATATACCGAAAAGTATTGAAAGCTACTACCAAGAGACCGGTAGAGCTGGCAGGGACGGAGGCGAAGGTATTTGCCTTGCCTATTATTCGTATAAGGATATTGAAAAGCTTGAAAAATTTATGAGTGGTAAACCCGTGGCAGAGCAAGAAATTGGTCACGCATTATTACAAGAAGTTGTTGCCTTTGCTGAAACGTCTGTTTCGAGAAGAAAATTTATTTTACATTATTTTGGAGAAAAATTTGATAATGAAACTGGAGCTGGTGGTGATATGGATGATAATATGAAATTTCCAAAGAAAAAAAATGAAGCAAAGCCAGAAGTTGTTAAATTATTAAATGTAGTTGCCAAAACCAATGAACGCTATAAATCTAAAGAGGTTGTAAATGTTCTAATTGGGCATTCCAATGCTCTAATTAAGTCTCATAGAACTGAAAATCAAGATTTCTTTGGCTCTGGTTCTGAACGCGAAGCTAATTACTGGATGGCATTATTACGTCAACTATTAGTCGCTGGTTTTTTGAGAAAAGATATTGAAACCTATGGTTTAATAAAAATCACTGAACTTGGATTGGCTTTTTTAGACCAACCAAAATCATTTTTGATGACTGAGGATCATTTTTTTAAAGATGCTAATGACGACAATATCGTTACCAATCAAAAAGGAGGAGGAGTTGCTGCTGATGAAAAGCTTTTCGCAATTTTAAAATCTCAAAGAAAAAAAGTAGCAGATCAATTAAAATTACCTCCGTTTGTTATCTTTCAAGATCCTTCTCTAGAGGATATGGCCTTGAAATATCCGCTTTCTATAAACGAATTAGCCAATGTACACGGCGTAGGAGAGGGAAAAGCAAAAAAATATGGAGAAACTTTTATTAAAATCATTAAGACCTACGTTGAAGAAAATGAAGTGATGCGTCCAGACGATTTCATTGTAAAATCTACAGGTTCTAATAGTGCACTTAAATTGTACATTATAACGAATGTTGATAAAAAACTACCTTTAACAGACATTGCCGATGCAAAAAAAATGGAAATGAATGATTTAATTAAGGAAATGGAAGCTATTGTTAATAGTGGAACAAGACTTAACATAAATTATTGGATAGATGAGGTGCTAGATGAAGACCAACAAGAGGAAATTCATGAATATTTTTTAGAAGATGCTGAAACTCCAGATATAGATATAGCTATGGAAGAGTTTGATGGTGATTATGAAGAAGAAGAGTTACGGCTCTATAGAATTAAGTTTTTTAGCGAAATAGCTAATTAAAACCTGCACTGCATTTAAATAATACTTCACAAAATTTTTATGAATTAGATAATTGAATATGTACCTTTGCACCTCATTTAAAAAAATATAAAAATGCAAGATGGTATTTATGCAAAATTTGAAACAGCTAAGGGAGATATTTTAATAAACCTTACATATAAATTAACACCCGGAACAGTTGGGAATTTTGTTTCTCTTGTAGAGGGTAAACTTGAGAACGATGCTAAACCTCAAGGCACTCCTTACTATGACGGCTTAAAGTTTCACAGAGTTATTCCAGATTTTATGATACAAGGGGGTGACCCACAAGGTACTGGAGTTGGTGGACCTGGATATCAATTTGATGATGAGTTTCATCCAGAATTAAGACATGACTCTCCAGGAGTTCTTTCAATGGCAAATTCAGGGCCAGGATCTAATGGTAGTCAGTTTTTTATTACTCATGTGGAAACTCCATGGTTAGATAACAAACATTCCGTTTTTGGTAATGTTATCGAAGGAATGGATATTGTAAATACCATAGAGCAAGACGATATTATGGATAAAGTAACTATAATAAGAGTAGGTGAAGAAGCTGAAAGCTGGAATTCTGTTGAAACTTTTAGACAATTTACTGGAGCAAAAGCAGAGCGTTTAGCAGCAGCAAAGAAAACACAAGATGAACTATTAGGAAAGGTTTCTGAGGGTTTTGAGAAGACGTCCACCGGACTTCGTTATAAAATTATTCAAAACGGTGCTGGGTCTAAACCAAGCAAGGGGCAAGTTGTATCGGTTCATTATAAAGGTATGTTTATAGATGGTGGTGTCTTTGACGATTCTTATAAAAGAGGGAACCCTATCGAATTTCCAGTTGGAATGGGTAATGTAATTCCTGGATGGGATGAAGGAGTTTTATTGTTAAACAAAGGTGATAAAGCTCGTTTTGTAATACCATCTGAGTTGGCCTATGGTGAAGCTGGTGCTGGAGGAGTAATACCTCCGGGCGCTACTCTAATATTTGATGTTGAGTTAATGGATATAAAATAACAGTAATTTTCTATAATAAAAAGCAGCCCAAAGGGTTGCTTTTTATTTCCATTTAATATTGCATCCAATGCTTGGTTTTTGTTCTTTTTTTTGAGCTTGTTCTTTTACCACTCTATCCAATGCAATTCTCAAATCATTCCCTGTTACGGTTTTTTTATTGGTTGGTCTTGAGTCGTCAAGTTGTCCTCTGTAAATCAATTTAAGATTTTTATCGAACAAGAAAAAGTCTGGAGTGCAGGCAGCACCATATGCTTTTGCGATTTTTTGTGTCTCATCAAAAAGATAGGGAAAACTAAATTTATATTTCACCGCGAATTTTAACATATTATAAGGAGAGTCTTCTGGATATTTTACAATATCATTACTATTAATGGCTACAAATCCAACACCTTTTTTTAAATATTCATTTGCGATTTTGACAATTTCATCTTTTACGTGAACCACAAAAGGGCAATGATTACAGATAAACATTATTATTGTTCCTTTTTGACCTTTTATTAAATTTAACGAAACTTGATTTAACGTAACAGCATCTTTTAGATTAAAATCTGGAGCTTTTGTGCCTAAAGGAACCATATTAGATGGAGTCAATGACATTTTTTTAGTAATTTTAAATATTGATGATTAAAATTACAATAATAATATGAATAAATTAAGTTGGACCGATTTTGAAAAAATAGATATGAGAGTAGGAACTATTATTAATGTTGAAGATTTTCCTGGATTAAAGAACCCTGCTTACAAGTTAACGATAGATTTTGGAAAAAAAATTGGTATTAAAAAATCTTCTGCTCAAATTACTGTACTTTATAAGAAAGAGGATTTGATGAATAAACAGGTTATTGCAGTGATTAATTTTCCAAAAAAACAAATTGCAAATTTTATGAGTGAATGTTTAGTTCTTGGTACGGTAAAAGATAAAGAAGTAACCCTAATTCAGCCAAAATTAGTAGTTGAAAACGGACTTAGGATTTTATAATCTAAATTTTATTTATTTTTTGTGGATTATAAACCTTATAAACCCTAAATATGATTACAATTGATACAATTCTTTTATATTGTTTTTTTTTGAAAATTAATAAATAAGCAGTAATTTTGCACTCCTTTTAGCAACAAATAAGAAAAAAAGGAAAAAATATAAATCAAATAATTAACGCTTCTGTGTTAAAGTTGCATAATTTCTTTTTAAACACAGAATACAAAAAAACATATTTTTAGTTTACAGAAACTAAAAATAAAATATTAGCAGATGGCTAAAAAAGAAACTAAAGAAGAAGTGCAGGATGTAGTAGTTGCAGAAGCAACAGTTGAAACTCCAGAACAACCTGTAAGCGAAGCTCCAAAAAAAGAAATTTCTCTCAAAGAAAAAGACCCAGCAGCTTTTTTAAAAGATTTTAACTGGCACAATTATCAAGAAGGAATTGATCCTATTGATGACGGTAAATTAGAAGAATTTGAAAAATTAGTAGCTGATAACTTTGTCGATACACTGGACGACGAGGTTGTAGATGGTGAAGTTGTATTTATCACTGATCGTGACGCTATTATTGATATCAACGCAAAATCTGAAGGTGTTATATCCTTGAATGAATTTAGATATAATCCTGGCTTAAAAGTTGGTGATAAAGTAGAAGTACTTATTGATGTTCGAGAAGACAGTACGGGACAATTAATTTTATCGCACCGAAAAGCTAGAACAATTAAAGCATGGGAGCGTGTAAATAAAGCACACGATGAAGGAACAATTGTTAATGGATTTGTAAAGTGTCGTACCAAAGGAGGTATGATTGTAGATGTATTCGGAATTGAAGCATTTTTACCGGGTTCACAAATAGATGTTAAACCAATTCGTGACTATGACGTTTATGTTGATAAAACGATGGAATTTAAAGTTGTGAAAATTAATCATGAATTTAAAAATGTTGTAGTATCTCATAAAGCACTTATCGAAGCGGACATAGAAGAACAGAAAAAAGAAATTATTGGTCAATTAGAAAAAGGTCAAGTTTTAGAAGGTGTAGTTAAAAATATAACCTCTTATGGTGTTTTTGTAGATCTTGGAGGCGTAGACGGTTTGGTTCACATTACTGATCTTTCTTGGTCTAGAATTAATCACCCAAATGAGATTGTAGAACTTGATCAAAAATTAAATGTAGTTATCCTTGATTTTGATGAGAATAAATCTCGTATACAATTAGGATTAAAACAATTAAGCAAACACCCTTGGGATTCATTAGGTGAAGAAGTTAAAGTTGGTGACAAAGTTAAAGGTAAAGTTGTTGTCATTGCTGATTACGGAGCATTTATTGAAGTAGCGGATGGTGTTGAAGGTTTAATTCATGTAAGCGAAATGTCTTGGTCTACACATTTAAGAAGTGCTCAAGATTTTGTTACCGTAGGTGATGAGGTCGATGCGGTAATTTTAACCTTAGATCGCGAAACTCGAAAAATGTCATTAGGGATCAAACAAATTACCCCTGATCCATGGACCGATATTACCAAAAAATACCCAGTAGGTTCAAGTCATAAAGGTACCGTGCGTAATTTTACGAACTTCGGTGTTTTTGTTGAGATGGAAGAAGGTATTGACGGATTGATTTACATTAGTGATTTATCTTGGACTAAAAAGATTAAGCATCCAAGTGAATTTACGAATGTTGGTGACCAATTAGACGTTGTTGTTTTGGAACTAGATGTAGAAGGACGTAAGTTAAGTTTAGGCCATAAGCAAACCACAGAAAATCCTTGGGATAAATTCCAAGAGGAATTTGCTGTTGGTACAAAGCATACAGCTTCAATTGCTGAAATGGTAGATAAAGGTGCTACAATCAATTTTAATGATGAAATAGTTGCATTTGTACCATTTAGACATCTAGAGAAAGAAGATGGCTCTAAACTTCAAAAAGGAGAAGAAGCGCAATTTGAAATTATTGAATTCAATAAGGATTTCAAAAAAGTAGTCGCTTCTCACATGACGATACATAAAGAAGAAGAAGCAAAAATAGTAAAGCAAGCTGCAAAGAAGCAAGCAAAAGCTGCTGAGGAAGCTAAACCAACCTTAGGAGATGCTAATGAGAAATTACAAGCTCTTAAAGATAAAATGGATGGTAAAAAGTAATAATTTTTTACTTTAAGCTAAAAGCCTCACTAATATTAGTGAGGCTTTTTTTTTAACAAAATTGAAAAACACAAAAAAAATAGTATTTTTGTGTCCTGAACAAAAGTTTAGAATCTACCTATGAGTCAAAAAGTGTTACTCAATGCTACAGAAGTGAATATTGCGCTTCATCGCTTGGCTTGTCAATTAATAGAAAATCACGATACCTTTTCAGAAACTGTTTTAATTGGAATACAACCAAGAGGAATATTTTTAGCAGAAAGAATAAAATTACTTTTAGAAACCTCCTATAAGGTTAAAAATATTGAATTAGGTTATCTAGACATCACTTTTTATAGAGACGACTTTAGACGAAACGACAAACCAATTGAAGCCAGTACAACGAATATCGATTTTGTAATTGAAAATAAAAAAGTAGTCTTTGTTGATGATGTACTTTATACAGGAAGAAGCATCAGAGCGGCTTTAACTGCTATACAGTCCTTTGGCAGGCCTCTAGAAATAGAATTACTAACCTTTATTGATCGACGTTTTAGTAGGCATCTGCCAATTCAACCGGATTATAGAGGTAGGCAAGTAGATGCAATTAATAACGAAAAAGTAAAAGTTTGTTGGAAAGAAAATGATGGTTTAGACGCAGTTTATTTAATTAATAATTAAAAAAAAACTATGAGTGAACTAAGTGTAAAACACTTATTAGGTATAAAGTATATTAATAAAGATGATATTAATTTAATCTTTGAAACAGCGGATCATTTTAAAGAAGTAATTAATAGGTCAATTAAAAAAGTACCCTCCTTAAGAGATATTACTATTGCTAATCTTTTTTTTGAAAATAGTACAAGAACTCGATTGTCTTTTGAGTTAGCTGAAAAACGTTTGTCTGCTGATGTAGTTAATTTTTCAGCATCTTCATCTTCAGTAAAGAAAGGAGAAACACTTATAGATACCGTAAATAACATTCTCTCCATGAAAGTCGACATGGTAGTAATGAGGCATTCCAATCCTGGAGCTAGTATTTTTTTATCTAAACATATTAATGCAAGCATTATTAACGCTGGTGACGGCGCTCATGAACATCCTACACAAGCTCTATTAGATAGTTATTCTATCAGAGAACAATTTGGAGAAGTTGCTGGTAAAAACATTCTAATTGTTGGTGATATATTACATTCAAGAGTGGCTTTGTCTAATATTTTTGCCTTAAAAAAATTAGGAGCAAATGTAAAAGTTTGCGGTCCGAAAACATTAATTCCAAAGCATATCACTTCTTTAGGAGTAACCGTAGAATTAAATCTTAAAAAAGCACTAGAATGGTGCGATGTTGCAAATATGTTAAGGGTCCAAAATGAAAGGATGGATATCAGCTATTTTCCAACTACCCGGGAGTATACTCAACAATTTGGATTAAATAAAAAGATTTTAGATTCTTTAGATAAAGAAATTATAATAATGCATCCAGGACCTATTAATAGGGGTGTTGAAATCACTAGTGATGTAGCAGATAGCAAACAAGCTATAATTTTAAATCAAGTTGAAAACGGTGTAGCTATAAGAATGGCGGTTTTATATTTATTAGCTTCAAAACTCCAAAAAAATGAAAATTGATACTCATGAAAATTTCATTATTGTAAAAGATAAGATCAATAATTTTGATGATTTTATAACTTCTTTAAATCCAAAATCCAATATTCAATTAAGTGGTAAAAATATAATTATTGATTTATTAGAATTTGATGGATTTAGTTTAGAAAAACTAAGTTTATTTTCTGAATTAGCTACTATTTTTAGAAAATCTAATAATTCTTTTGTTATTGTAAACAATCAAATTAATCTTAATGAAATACCAGATGATATTTTGGTTGTTCCATCGCTTCAAGAAGCTAAAGACATCATCGAGATGGAAACTATAGAACGTGAATTAGGGATGTAAACTTTTTTTATGGAATTAACAATACTTGGTTGTTACTCTGCAACTCCGCGGCCAAAAACTCGACCGACCTCTCAAATACTATCGATAAAAAATCATTTGTTTTTAATAGATTGTGGAGAAGGAACTCAAGTGCAACTAAGAAATTGTAAAATTAAATTTTCAAGGATTAAACATGTATTTATTTCTCACTTACATGGCGATCACTATTTTGGTTTGATAGGTTTGATTTCAACTTTTTTATTATTAGGACGAGAGACTGAAATGCACATTTATGGACCAAAAGGAATAAAAGAAGTGATAATGCTTCAGCTAAAACTTGGTAAATCTTGGGTTAATTTTCCATTAAATTTTCATGAATTAAAGAGTAAAGATTCTGTAATTATTTTTGAAGATGAAAAGGTAATAGTTCAAACGATACCTCTAAAACACCGAATATATACAAATGGGTTTTTATTTAAAGAAAAAATAGGGGACCGAAAAGTAGACATTGATTCAGTAAAAGAAAACCACATTGATATTAGCTACTGTCAAAAAATTAAAAAAGGTTTTGATGTGATTAATGAAAAAGGAGTTACAATACCAAATGAGAAAATAACTTTTAATCCTGAACCTCCAAAGTCTTATGCTTTTTGTTCTGACACACAATTTTACCCTGCTTGTATTCCTATTATAAAAAACACTACCGTTTTGTACCACGAGTCGTCTTTTCTAGACGAACATGAGCATTTGTGTGCCGCAACTAGACATAGCACCGCTAAACAAGCTGCCGAAATTGCTAAACAAGCCAATGTAAAAAAATTAATTTTAGGGCATTATTCTACAAGGTATCCAAATATTGAAAAGTTTAAAATTGAAGCGAAACAAATTTTTGAAAATGTAGAATTAGCTAAAGATGGTCTAGTTTTTAAAATTTAATCCTATTAAATTAAACTTCTTTATTTTTTTGTAGTCAAACTAAAAAAAACTTTGAAGAAACATATCTGTTTATTGATTTTAATAATCTCTGCCTTTAGCACATCCGCGCAGGTTTCCACCGTAAGTTTAAATTTTAATTCTTTAGTTAATAACAAGGATATTTTAGAATTGGAAAAACCGTATTACTTTAAATCTATTCAAGATAGTCTTCAGGTAGACGTTCTTAAGTTTTATATATCCGATGTAAAATTTATAATGGATGAAACTATATTAGCGTCTGTTCATAAAAAACATTTTTTGATAAACTTTGAAAATGTTTTGAGTAAAAGAATAAAAACTCAAATTAGTGATACCTTAAAATTTAATAAAATTAGATTTAACATTGGAATAGACAGTATTACAAATGTTTCAGGTGTGTATGGTCAAGATTTAGATCCTACAAATGGAATGTACTGGACTTGGAATAGTGGTTATATCAACTGTAAATTAGAAGGTAGTTCAAATAAGTTTAAAACTAGAAAAAACAGATATGCTTTTCATTTAGGTGGATATATGAGTCCTTTTATTTCGATGCAGACCATAACTCTTGAAGTTACTCAAAATAAAGAAATTGAAATATTAATAAATATCGATGATTTTTTTTCAAATCTTGATGTAACTAGATACCATACAATATTGAGTCCCAATAGAAAAGCTGTAGTAGTTTCCAAACATTTTTCAACAGTTTTTTACGTAGAAGAATGATAAAAAAAACAAAAGTAATTATCCTAATTATAATGACCCTTTGTTGTGTTGGGTTTAGTTATTTGAGTTTAGAAGTATTTGAATATCCCTCTTATTTCCCTAAACCTATTTACGATCTAGTAGGCAAACCTCTTTCTAAACAAAAAATAGAATTAGGAAAAAAAATATTCTACGACCCCATACTATCTGCTGATAATAGTGTCTCTTGTGCAAGTTGTCATTCATCTTATAATGCTTTCGCTCATACAGATCATGATTTAAGTCATGGAATTAATGATCAAATTGGAACTAGAAATGCACCCCCTTTATTTAATCTTGCCTGGCAGAGTTCATTTATGTGGGATGGTGCTATTAATCATTTAGATTTTCAGCCACTAGCTCCAATAAGCAGTC
The DNA here is from genome assembly GCA_024232495.1 of Flavobacteriaceae bacterium. Taxonomy (GTDB): domain Bacteria; phylum Bacteroidota; class Bacteroidia; order Flavobacteriales; family Flavobacteriaceae; genus Marifrigoribacter. Next base: position 5,849 of record JAAEPP010000566.1, on the reverse strand, counting down.
CGCTAGAAATGGGCTCTAATATAGGTTCGGTTGTGAAAAAGCTAAATCAACATCCATATTATCCAAAACTTTTTTATGAGGCTTTTAAAGATAGTATTATTACTGGAGAACAGGTATTAATAGCCTTATCACAATTCCAGATCACTTTGCTATCTGTTAACTCTAAATATGATGCTATAAGACAAGGAGTTGATGTTTTTTCAGAACAAGAAAAAAAAGGATATCATTTATTTCTTGAACATTGTAACTCTTGTCATAAAGAACCCCTTTTTTTTGAAAATAAATACGAAAATAACGGATTAAAAGTAGATACTTTTCTAAATGATTTTGGAAGGTGGAATATTACGAAAGTATCGAGGGATAGTTTAAAATTTAAAATACCCTCTTTAAGAAATTTAAGCTATACCAAACCCTACATGCACGATGGCAGATTTAATAGTTTGAATAAAGTATTAAATCACTATTCAAACGAAGCAGTTTTATACAACAATTTAGCACCGAGTTTAAAAAAAGGTATCACATTATCTGCGGAAGATAAAGTTGATTTAATTGCCTTTTTATTAACTCTTAATGATCAAAAATTCACCTTAAATAAAAAACATAAAAACCCAAATATTTATCCATAATACAGCTATAATTTAAATCATAAAAACTTACATCATGAAAACAACAATTATTACCATTATAACTCTTGCCTTTACTTTTATGAATTTGTATGCTCAGTTAAGCCCTGCTATCACTTCTTTTTTACAAAACAATACCGAAACAGGTAGCTATTACATTTCTGGAAACTCAACTGCGATTAATAATAACATTCTTGTAAACTGTCAACAAGTAGAATATTCTGACAATTTTGTTTATATAACTGCTACTGGTGTTCCAGCTTATCCAACAGGCCCTTTTCTAGATGGCAACCCTTCTAATGCACAAAACCAAAATAATATTATCAAAATACCTTTGTTTCCTAATGAAAACACAGGTACTCCAGATGATACTGTAGGTGGAAATATAGGTGTTTTTGTAAATGGTGTCGCTTTATTTGATTATAGAGATGGTGTGGCTTGGAATCCTGATACCAATTCTTTGTGTGGAGGTCCAGGAAACCCTCCCTGCCCCGGAGGACCAAACGCATCAATGGATTGGAATAGAGATGCCATTCCTGCTGAAATGGCTGGCTTTGATTGTTCTAAAGGACATCCTGCTATGGGGAATTATCATCATCATCAAAACCCTTCAGCTTTTAAATTAGATTTAGAAATTGTCTCAGACATTTGTAACTTATATGACGCCGATGGTCTTTATTTTATAGATGAAACAATACACTCACCACTTATTGGTTTTGCTTTTGACGGATTTCCAATTTATGGAGCTTATGGTTACAGAAACGCAGACGGTTCTGGAGGCTTGGAGCGAATTAAATCAGGATATCAATTAAGAGATATAACAGAACGAACACATTGGGCAGATGGAACAGACGTAGACGATGGACCTGATGTCAATGACACTTATTTTCTAGGTTATTTTAGAGAAGATTATGAGTTTATATCTCATTCTGAAGAATACTACTTAGATGAGCATAACGGAAGATTTTGTGTGACTCCTGAATATCCAGCGGGTACATATGCCTATTTTGCAACGGTAGATGAGAACTGGAACTCAGCCTATCCTTATGCCGTTGGTCCCTCTTTTTATGGGAATTTTGAAAATAGAATAGTAACTTCAATTACTGAAGAAACAACATTATATGAAGAAGTTTTAAATGTCTCCGAAACTATTTTTAATCAACAAAATATAAAGGTCTTTCCTAACCCAACGTCAGATTTAATAGCTGTTCAATTAGGTGGCCTGGTAACCGATACTTTAAAGATTGAATTATATGATGCTTCTGGTAAATTATTAAAAACAACTACTATTTATCCAGGAAGTACCATAGCTTATTTTGATGTTCAAACTTTATATGCAGGCGTGTATTTAATTAAAATTACTGATGATTTTAAAAGTATCACCAAAAAAGTAATAATTAAAAGAGATTAATTTTTATATTTTTTCAAACATTAAACTTTATAAAATTTAATTTAAAACTTATTTTTCTTAAAATTTAAAACTCGTAACTTGCATTAAATTGAAAAATTATGCGTGATAATTTACATGATTATCGAAAAAACTATAATAAAGGTGAATTAACCAAAAATAAGGTTGATGCAAATCCCTTGCAACAGTTTAGAAAGTGGTTTTATGAAGCAAAAGATTCTGAAAGTGTAGAAGAAGTAAACGCAATGACCTTAACAACTCTTGGTCTTGATGGGTTTTCAAAGGGGCGGGTAGTGCTATTAAAAAAATATGATGAGCACGGTTTTTATTTTTATACCAATTACTCAAGCGAAAAAGGAAAGTCCATAGCCCAAAACAATAAGGTCTCCTTGTTATTTTTTTGGCCGGGTTTAGAGCGACAAATTATTATTAAAGGAACAGCGTCAAAGACTTCAGAAGACGATTCAGACAACTATTTTAACAGTAGACCCAAAGGTAGTCAATTAGGAGCTTTAGTTTCTAATCAAAGCGAGGTCATAGAAAATCGTAAAGTGATTGAAAATAAATTAGCATTGTTAGAAAATCAATATTCCGATAAAGAGATCAAAAAACCAGTAAATTGGGGAGGTTATTTAGTATCGCCAATTTCTATTGAATTTTGGCAGGGTAGGCCAAACAGACTGCATGATCGTATCAGGTATAGGTTAAGTCATTTAGACTGGATTATCGAAAGACTTTCGCCTTAGATTTAACTTCATGTAAGATTATTTAACCTACTGTTTATTAGTGTTTTATATATATGAAAAATTTGTATTTAGTTCGACATGCAAAATCATCATGGAAATTACCAGTCGATGACCATAAACGTCCTTTAAAAAAACGAGGAGTCTCAGATGCTATTTTAATTTCGGACCATATTAAAGACCTTGTTTCAAAACCTGATGTTTTGTTAACGAGTGATGCAGAAAGAGCAAAAGCTACCGCTTTATATTTTAAAAAAGCTTTTAATCTTGAATCTGATTCATTTTTTATAAATAAATCTTTGTATGATTTTCAGGGTAAAAATGTTTTAAGAGTTATCAAAGAATTGAATGATTCTTTTAATGTTGTCATGATTGTTGGACATAACCATGCATTTACATCTATAGTAAATATGCTCGGAGACGCAATTATTAAAGACCTACCAACTTGTGGTTTTATACATATAGAATTCACAATTGAACATTGGAAGTTTGCTAATTACGGGCAAACTAAGAATGTTATTTTTCCAAGAGATTTAAAATATAAAAATATATAGTATGTTAATTAAAAAATATGCAGCTATAGATATTGGCTCCAACGCGATACGGTTACTCATTACAACTATTATTGAGCAGTATGGTAGTGAAACAAAATTTAAAAAAACTTCATTAATTAGAGTTCCTATTAGACTTGGAGACGATGTTTTTAAACTTGGATTAGTATCCGACGATAATTATAATCGTATGGAAGACTCCATGAAAGCGTTTAAATTATTAATGAAAGTACATAATGTTTCAAAATATAGAGCTTGCGCAACTTCTGCAATGCGTGAGGCTAAGAATGGTAAAAACATCACCGAAAAGATAAAAAAGATTACAGGAATCGATATTGAGATTATTAACGGAAATGAAGAGGCAAAAATCATAGCCTTAACAAATTTAAAAAAATATTTAGTTTATGATAAAACTTTTCTTTACGTTGATGTAGGAGGGGGAAGCACAGAATTAACTATTTATTCAAAGGGAAAATCAGTCCTTTCTAAGTCTTTTAAAATAGGTACAGTTCGATTAATTAATGAGTTAGTTCCAGATAGTATTTGGAACCAAATGAAATTGTGGATAAAGGACCATACTAAAAAATATAACCAAATAACACTCTTAGGGACTGGAGGAAACATAAATAGCACCTATAAATTCAGTGGGACTAAACTAGGCAAACCTTTAAGTTATCATTATTTAAAAAAATACTTTCGAACGGTAGAATCATTCTCATACGATGAAAGAATTTCTAAACTTAATATGAATTTAGATCGAGCTGATGTAATTTTACCCGCCTTAAATATATATATATCAGCAATGAAATGGAGTGGTGCAAAAGAAATTTATGTCCCTAAAATTGGACTCTCTGATGGAATTATTCGAAGTTTATATCTAAATAATTAACTAAAAACTATCCGTGAATTGTCTCTTTACTTCCTAAACTTTTCATGATTTCTGCTTCAAATATTAAAAGTTTTTGCCATTTATCATCGACAATTTTTCGATCTCCATAGTTTCTAGCAAAATTTAAAAATAACGTATAATGTCCTGCTTCGCTTTCCATTAAGCTTCTAAAGAAAAGAGCCAATTCTTTATCTTTTAAATTTTCAGATAATAGTTTAAATCGTTCACAACTTCTGGCTTCAATCAACGCTGCATATAATAAACGATGTATTAATTGTGTTGTTCTGCTACCTCCTTTTGGAAAAAAAGAAAGTAGTTTTATAACATAATGATCTTTACGATCTCTTCCAAGCGTCCAACCTCTATCTAAAATAATATTATGAACTAATTCAAAATGACACATTTCTTCTTTAGCAAGATTAGGCATTTCTTTAACCAACTCTGTATATTCTGGAAATGATACCATTAATGATATAGCAGTAGAAGCAGCTTTTATTTCACAAAATGCGTGATCCGTCAATATTTCTTGTATATTTTTTTCTGCGATATTAACCCATCTTGGATCTGTTGGTAATTTTAGTCCTAACATTTTTATTTATTATAATTCTAAACCTAATTCTTTTCTTAAAGTATCTAATAAAGGATTTTTTTCTTTTAGTTTATCATATTTTTCAATCGGAGTATAGGCATATTTTTTTTCTGCTGTTTCATTCACAATAATTTCTAGGGTAATTTCATAATTTTTAAGTTTATCTTTAATAAACGAAAGAATATCATGTTGTGCCCTTTCTACCTCTGTTTTTATTGTATTATTGGGATAAACTAAATTGACAGTAGTTCCTTTAAGAACAGGTTTTGCCATAGTTAGATGCGACAATAAATTATATTTACCTTCTTCATCAATTTTTTTAGTGAATTGGCTCCAAGCCTGATGAAACTGCTCTTCTGTAAATGAATTTTTAGGTTTCTCAGATTCTTCAGGTTTATTATCATTTATTATTTTTAAAAGTTCCTTTTTCTTTTTAATACTACTTATTGAAAATGCAGATTTTTTTTTGGGTCGATCGATTGATAGCTCAATTTTAACCTTTGTTTCTTTATTTTCTTTAGGAGATGTTTGAACTGTTTTTGAATCTTTCTTAGCAATACTTGAAATAGTTGAATTCGCGAGGGCTACTTCGTTCTCTTGAACTTCAAATTTGTTGTTATCAGTTTTAAAATATGAGGGTGGAATTATACCTAAACTGTTAGTACCATTGTAAGTCAGTTCACTTTTTTTTTTTTTGAAGTTTTCAGAATCAAAAGTAATTGATGCCATTTGCATCAAACACAATTCAACTAATAGCCTTTGATTTCTACTTACTTTATATTTTAAATCACAGTTGTTCGACTTTTCTATGCAAGCTACCAGAAAGGTATGAGATGTTTTTATTGACTGCTCTAAGTACATTTTTTTTACTTGTTCACCAACTTCTAAAAGTTCAATGGTTTCAGGAGTTTTACAAACTAGTAAATCTCTAAAATGGGATGCTAATCCCATTATAAAGTGATGTCCATCAAATCCTTTTGACAATATATTATTGAATAAGATCAAGGTATTTGGAATATTGTTATCTAATAATAAGTCGGTGACTT